>CAMNCZ010000117.1 GCA_946534775.1 uncultured Eubacteriaceae bacterium | reverse complement strand
ATTTCCCGATATTCTTTCTGTAACTTCATAATTAAGTTCGCCGCAGTTAAATCTCTTATCACTTATATCTATTGTTTCGGGTTCCGCCGTTGCCATCAGTTCGGCGTAAGTTGCCTCTTTTGGTGATAATCCCCTTTCCGCGGCACGCTTTATCAGATATTCTCTTGTTGCTGTATCGGCAAAAGCTTCATTCAGCACCATATCAAGCTGAATATACATCAGCGCCATTTCCGCCGCCGCAGGTGCCAAAGCATCCCATATAATGCTGCCTTCACGCTTGTCCACGTCGGTATTTACCCTGCTTAACATTCTGTTCATTATCAGTTCAAAGCTCATTTCTTCAAACATAAATTTCCACCTCCTTCTGTATACCGAAACTACCCTGCGTTGTATCAACATTAAAACTTACAGAAAGGCAATTTCCGTTAAAAGAATTTTTTGTCCTTTTAAAATTAAAATCATAGACCGCCGTTATCCTTTCATCCTGCATAAGTGCATCGGTTATGTACTGCTCCACAAGTGAATAAACATAAAGACTGTCCATTATTTTGTTAAGTTCCGCACCGTAATTATAACTGTAGATAATATGCTCAAAACGGTTTGTCATAAGTATTTTGTAAACAGCCTGCCTCATAGCGGCAATACCATCGGTAAACCCGATTATCCTGTTTTTGTACATATCCAGCGCATAAGTTTTTGTCGGATAAACTATTATCTCAAAATCGCCTTCCGTTTCTCCTGTTTTCGGTGTCATTTTATCTCTCCTTCCCCCGGCAATATCTGTAATATATAAAATCTTTGTCCTCCCTGCATCTGCAAAACAACAAGCCTGTTTCCCTCTTCAAGGCCGTCAAGCAAACCGTTTTCAATAAAAAAAGCCCTTTTTAAAGGCTTCTTCTGTTCGGTCTGTATTAAAAGTTCCTTGTTCTCTTCTTTCTTTTCTTCCTGCACTACTTTTGCAAATATCAGTTCCAGCGGATAACTCTGCCTCACGGCATCCACCGCCGCCTGTTTTATAATTTTCAGCAGTCTGTTCAAATTATCACCCCTTTTCAGCGAAATTCGCCGCCCGACAGCGTTATATCCATAAAATAACCGTCACCGTCAAAATGATGCACTGCCTTTTCCGCTGTCATTTCAGCCGCAAGCAGCATATCGCCAAGTTCAAGTTTTACATACACTTTGCTTCCGCCGCGTATCTGCGTATTGCCAAAAACATTCTTTATCGTCAGCCCGCGGTACAGCATATTGTATTTTTCAAGCAAAGTTTTTCCTTTCAGCCCGATATCAGCATCTTTATCGCTCAACCTTTCATAATATTGCAGCACACCCCAAAACTCTTGGTTTTCCGCGCCGTTATAAACATAAAACTCCCTTTCGCCCGTTTCGTCATTATCCCGTGCGATCTTTATTTTGTTATAAACATCTTTGTCTATACTTGTCTTATATTCATATCCCTGCATCTGCGATTCGTCAATGCATATATCACTTTTCATATCCTCACTTTTTTTCAATACGATCCTGCCCGAGTCATCATATAAAACATAACTTTTCCCCGTAGCCTTATATGTAAGGTCGGCGGCATTGGCAAGTATGTCAAATAATGTGCCTTCTTCGACCCGTCTTTCAATGACATACCCCGTATCGCATATTTCCCCTATTCTTAAATTAAAATCATTTGCTATCATTTTAAGCAGCTCGGAATATTTTTTATTTTCATAAATATAACTGTCCTTGTTTTTCAGATACCTTAACTGATCGTATGCAATTACATCTATAAAATATTTATCCCTGCGGTATTTTGTAAATACATAACCGAAAAACACATCTTTTCCGTTTACCCTAAGCTTTACGGGACTGCCTTCGCGAAAATCTATTATATCGTCTTTCATAACCGAAAATTTCAGCCAAGACGCACTTCCGCTCCTGTACGAACTCCAGGTTATCTCCCCTTTCAGCACAGGCGCATATATAACGGCATTTTCAATAAAAAGTTCATAATAATTATTCAAACTTTCCTCAAAATCGTACAATTTGTTAAAACGATAAACACCCGACCCTCCGTAAACACTTTTTACGACGGTTTTGTCTATCTCCTTTTTCGGTATTCTGATCGTCTTGGTTTCGTTTGCAACAGCGGCACTGCCATCGGGTCTTTTTCCTCCCTGCCATCCCCAACCGCGAAAATTGGGTATTGATGAAATTTTACACTCCTGCACTGTTTTTGCGGGATTTACACACATTCCGCCGCCTATTGAAAGAGCAACGTGTCCCACCGACGGTTCGGTTCCCGCAAAGTATACCGCAGCCCCTGCGGGAATATTGTTTTTATCCGCAGATATACACCATTTCCCGTAAGCCTCGGTAGCTGTGGCCGCAGTGCCGTATATACCCGCCGACTCATAAGCAAGCCTTACAAATCTTTGACAGTAACCGTTGTACTCTCCCGATCCCACCCTGTTTCTTGCCCAGGAAACGATTTTTTCAACTTGTGTCATTTTCTTACCTCCATTTTTATTTAATACCGTTTTTGATCTCTATCTCGGTTTCCGGATATATCCACCACCCCTCGGAACTGCTTGCCCTGCCGTGATTTTTTGCAGCTGTTTCTATATTTTCGGCATTTGCATCATAAATTTCCTTCCACCTGCTGCCGTCGCCGTAATATCTTTTTGCAAGCGCCCATAGTGTATCACCGCTTTTTATTTTGTAAGCGATATTCCCGGCCTTTGTTGTTATCTCCCTTTTGGTCTCGCTTATCTTCGCACCGCTGCTGTCTGCCGCACTGTTTATAACTACGGTTTTTCGCGGTGTATGCTGTTTTAACTTTATACCTACCCTAAAGTCAAAACCCTCGTCGCTGCTTTCCGTTATGGTATAATCCTCCAAAGCGCAGTTGAAAAAACTGCGTGCAGATGCGCCTCTCTCCACACAAAAAGTAAATACCCTCTGTTCGACTTTCAGCTTTTCAAACAAATCAAGAAAATAGTCTGCATTTAAAAATCCGTTCTCGTAAACCGAAAACGGATAATCAAAATTAGGCAGCAGACATTCAAAACTTATCTCCGAAAGCCCCGCCCTTTTCAAAACATTGTATTCCGACCCGTCAACCAACGTAACGGTCTCGTTTTTATTTTTTATTTTGATATTCAGCTTAGACGGCGGCACGGGCAAAAGCACTCCGTCAATAAAAAAATGATACATATTTCACCCTCTTTCTTAATATGTGTGCAGACCCTCTGCCGCCGAATACAGCGCAGCCTCCAGCCTGTCGGTAAACTTGTCCGTAAACTCCTCGATATCCGTTTCGTAATTTAAATTATTTGTTATCCCGCCAAGTTCAAGTTTTATATCGTATGTGATATTCTTCCCGGAACTGCCCTCCGAAACGGAATTAAACACTGCATTTTTCTGTTCCTCACTCATTTCTTCATTCGACAGACTTTCGCTTATATTTTTAAACACATCACCCTTATCGCTTAATATCGTATTGCTGTCCCCTGCCTTTTGGATATTTGTGAATGAGTTTTCAATAACATTCTGTTTTGATGCAAGTGTTTTTTCACACTCTCTTGCCGCGGCATACACTTCCTTTGAATGTTCCGATAAGTAGTTTTCCGTTAAATATCTGTCCAAAAACCGCGGTATTATCTCTCTTTTATCTTCCGCCGCAGCGCTTCGGCCTGCATAAGCAGCATTTTTTATCGGGTCTTGTATCAAACCTTGTTTTGTATTTTCATACTTGTCATAAACGTTTCTTGTCCTTCGGTCTTTTCCCGAAAAATTATAATAAACCCTCTCTTTATCCGACATCAGTGCATCATAATATGATATATACTCTTTTTCCGCTTTTTCTGTCTTTTCTGACAGAGTTTTTTTCATATAGTAAGTGAGTGTTTCCGCATCTTTTACTTTTCCCGCGTTATTTTCATAAAAGCCCGCAGAACTATATAAACTTTTTTGCTTGTCGATAATATCCATACGAATATGTGAGTCCTGTTCCGACATATTCATAAGCGAATCAAATACAGTCCTGCGCATATCATTATTTATATCCGAAATACTTTTTACCGCATCGCCTTCGTAATATTCGTTTAATGCGGTGTTTTGCATAAAATTATAGTTTCGGTACAAATTACTTGCTTCGTTATTATCCGTTACAGTTCTGTTTTTTTCGTTTTCGGGATTTTCCGTAAATTTAAACATTTCAGCTGTATCGAATAAATTATACACACTGTCCGCGGCATTTTTAGCATCTTCTGTCAGCATTAAGATCCTTTTTTTGTCATTTCCGATATCGATAATTTTCCGCAAATACTGCGGTATATCTTTTATAAATTCACCTTTCATCCTGTCACCCCATTTATCAAGGGCGGAAGAATATCATCTCCCGCCCCCATATATCACATCATACCGTCAAGCATATCAAACTCTTCGGGCATATCCCAGTCTTCAAAAGTAAAATCAAAACTTTCGTCAAGATACTCGCCGTCTGCGTCAAACTTTGCTATGATTATATTATCGAGGTTGCAGTCGATCAGTGTTATCGTCTGGCTGCCTGCCGCAGAAGTGGGATCATCATTTACTATCACCATATCAAAGTAAATATCCCTGCCGTTTTCCTTATATTTTTTCATCACTTTTCTGAAGATAGATGTGTTGTAATGGAAGGTCGCACTGCCCGTACCTTTCCAGCCCGCAGCCTTGTTGCCTTTGCCCGTTTTCCCAAGTATCGGCACTTCCGTCTTTGTCTTTTCCATCTTTGCTTCAAGGTCTATAGCCTGCATAAAATTATATCTGTTGCCTTCTATAGTTACATAACATTCCGCAAGCTGCGCACTTACGGTATCTTTGCCTTTCATAATAATATTTGCCATATTTTTTGCTCCTTTCTCTTTTAACGACCGTTAAGCGACCGTTACCGTCATATACAGCTGACCCATTGCATTTACCACGGTTATAACATCATAAACCACAACGCTCTTTTTGCTTTCTCCGCGTTCCACCACAATATCTTCGGGATCGAAATCTTCGATAGCGCGTATATCCCCAAGCTGTTTGTGATGCTTTACAATATCCGCCCAAAGACTTGTTCTGCCTGCC
>CAMNCZ010000116.1 GCA_946534775.1 uncultured Eubacteriaceae bacterium | reverse complement strand
CTGTATACATAGTTTTCGCGTGTTGTATGCAAAATGATTTTCCTGCCGTATATCTCAAAATACAAAATATCGGTTATCGGTATACTGAAAATTTCTTTGGGAGTACGCACTTCATAAACATAATGCCTTTGCAGATATTCCTTATAGACGGATTTAAGTTCCTTTATATAATAAGCCTTGGGAGAGTTTTTCAGCAAATATCTGAATGCATTTACCTCATAGCCGATTATCGCATATTCGCTGTGACTTGTAAAGAAAACGATTATTGCTTTGCTGTCCTTTTCTCTTATTATTTTAGCTGTCTCTATGCCGTTTTTTCCTTCCATTTCAATATCCAGAAAGAATATATCAAATTTTTGTGTTTTTGCTGCCGTCAAGAGTTCGCTGCCGTCATTGAATTCCGATATTTCCGTTTTATCCGTGAAAGAATATACCTCTTCGATAAGTCCCCTGATCTCAGATAAAAATATTTTTTCATCGTCACATATTGCAATTTTCATAAGTTCACTCCCGATGTAAGCAAATATTTATCAAAAAAGTTTTTTGCGTTATCAAAAAATATTTTATCGGCAATACCCCTGCCGAAGTGTTTTTCAAAAGCACTGTATACTATTGTCATATCCGCCGTTTTTTCTATGTTTTTCGGTGTACACGATATACCGTCAAAATCGCAGCCGAGCGCCAACATATTTTCGCCGCCTTTATTTAAAAAATACTCCGTATGACGCAGTATATCATTGATATCGGCTTCGTTATCTTCCGTAAGAAACGGCGGGTAGAGGTTTATGCCGATAATGCCGCCGCAGGCTGCTATCTCATTTATCTGCCAATCGCGTAAATTACGCGGGTGCGGGCATAGTGTAAAACTGTTTGAATGGCTTGCGATAAACGGCTTTTCGCTGATAGCCGATACATCCTTGAAACCCTGTAAATTAAGGTGAGAAACATCTATGACCATATTTTTGCGGTTCATATACTTTACTGCCTGCCTGCCAAACTCCGTAAGTCCGTCTTCACTGCCGCTTGTCATTCCGCTGCCTATCTTGTTCACTCTGTTCCAGGTAAGTGTCATAAGCCTTACGCCAAGTTCATAAAACTCTTCAAGCGCCGCAATGCTTTCCACGGGTTCTCCGCCCTCTATTGTCAGCACTGCACCCACCCTGTTTTTTTGCGGGTCATTATTGTATAAATATACATATTCGTTATATTTTTTTGCCTGTTCATAAAAAAAACTAACGGCTGCCTTTGCATATCCGTAGGCATCTCCGATATACGGATCGTCGGTAAATATGGCAAACAGCTGTACGGGTGTTTCAAATCCCAGAAGCTGCTTAATGCTGTTTTGCTTTTTATTGATAAAAAGTTCCTCGTTATCGTTCATACATTTTGTCAGCGTATCACAGTGAAGATCAAAATATTTCATATAAAAACCTCTTTTTTTAAATTTAATGTATAATTTAATCTATGCCGCAAAAAATAATATTGCTTCCTAAAAAAGATGAAAAAAAACTTTGAAAAAGCATTGAAAGGAGAACTGTTATGAGTATCAATCAGTCAATTAAATGCCGTGTAGACAGCTGTAAGCACAACGAGGGACATTTCTGCTCTTTAAGCGATATCCTTGTCGGCAACGATATGTGTCAAAATGCAAAAACGACCTCCGAGACCGAGTGCCGCAGTTTTGAAATGTAACTAACCGAAAAAGCGGGCATATCCGTACAGGACAGCCCGCTTGTTTTTTATTTATTGTTTTTTGTTAGGCCTGTTGTTTTGTTTTGGTCTTTCCTTTTTTACGCCGTCTTTTTTATTTTCTTTTCTATTTTCTTTTTTATTATCTTTTTTGCCGTCTTCATTTAAAAGCATAGTCAGCGATATCCTGTTTTTTGCAGGGTCAACACTTAAAACCTTAACTTCTACTATATCCCCGACACTAACCGCCTCCAGCGGGTGTTTGATATAACGGTCCGTTATCTGCGAGATATGCACAAGGCCGTCCTGATGTACACCTATATCCACAAACACGCCAAAATCGATCACATTGCGCACCGTACCGCGCATTATCATTCCCTCCGAAAGGTCTTCTATACCAAGCACATCACTTCTTAAAATCGGCTTTGGCATTTCGTCACGCGGGTCGCGGCCCGGTTTTTCAAGTTCTTTTACAATATCGTTAAGTGTAGGCTCACCTACATTCATTTCCTCGGCAAGTTTTTTGATATCCACTATTTTTTTTGAAATATCAAGACCCTTGTTTGTAAGATCCGCCTTACTGTAGCCGAGTTTTGTCAAAAGTTCCTCCGCAATAGCATAGCTTTCGGGGTGAACGCCCGTATTGTCAAGCGGTTCGCTGCCGCCGTCTATCCTTAAAAAGCCCGCACACTGCTCAAAGGCCTTAGGTCCGAGTTTTGAAACTTTTAAAAGCTGCTTTCTGTTTGTAAACGGACCGTTTTCCTGGCGATATGCAATAATATTTTTTGCTACCGTACCCGATATGCCAGCAACATACGACAAAAGCGACGGCGATGCCGTATTAAGGTCAATACCGACACTGTTTACACAGCCTTCCACAACGCCGCCAAGTGCTTCACCAAGCTGTTTTTGGTTCATATCGTGCTGGTACTGTCCGACACCTATACTCTTAGGGTCTATCTTTACAAGCTCCGCAAGAGGGTCCTGCAAACGTCTGCCGATAGATACCGCGCTTCTGAGTGCTACATCAAAATCGGGAAACTCCTCGGCACCCAGTTTTGATGCGGAGTACACCGAAGCACCCGCCTCGTTTACGATTATATAATAAATCTCCTTATCAAGCGTTTTTATCAGATTCACCGCAAACTGCTCCGTTTCGCGCGAAGCGGTGCCGTTGCCTATAGCTATAATATTTACATTATGCTTGTTTATCATAGCGGTAAGTATTTTGTTTGCGGCATCTATTTTGTTGTGCGGCGGCACGGGATAGATAACACCCGTGTCAAGTACCTTTCCGAAACCGTCTATAACAGCCACTTTACAGCCTGTTCTGAAACCGGGGTCAAGTGCAAGCACTACCTTTTCTTTGATAGGTGCCTGCAATAAAAGCTGTCTTAAATTTTCGCCGAAAACTTTTATCGCACTTTCTTCCGCTTTTTCGGTCAATTCGTTTCTTATCTCACGTTCGATAGACGGCGCAATAAGACGCTTATAGCTGTCATCTATCGCCTCGGTCAAAAACCGAATAACATCTTCCCTTTCGGAAAAAACAGTTTCCTTTTTGATATTGCTGTATATTTCCTCCACGGGAGCTTCCAGCTTAACGGACAATACGCCCTCTTTTTCGCCGCGGTTTACGGCAAGCACCCTATGTCCCGCCATTTTTTTGACAGGTTCGTGAAAATCGTAATACATCTCATAAACCGACTCCGCCTCGGGGTCTGTCGCCTTAACTTCAAGCACACCCTTGTCAAATGTCAGTTTTCTTATTATTTTTCTGTAATCCGCATTGTCGGATATTGTTTCGGCTATAATATCCCTTGCGCCCTCAAGCGCCTGTTCAGCCGTTTCCACCTGTTTTTCGGCATCAATGTATTTTTCCGCCTCTTTTGAAATATCGTCATTTGAAAGCTGCAGCATAATAAAATCAGCCAGCGGCGCAAGGCCTTTTTCCTTTGCGATGGTTGCGCGTGTACGCCTTTTCGGACGGAACGGGCGATAGATATCCTCTATTTCCGACAAGGTCTTGGCATTGTCAAGCGCAGCCGTTATTTCTTCTGTAAGTGCGCCCTGTTCCTCTATAAGTTTTTTTGTCTGCTCGCACTTTTCATTTAAATTTCTTAAATACAAAAGCCTGTCATAAAGTTCTCTTAAAAGCTGATCATCAAGAGAACCCGTCATTTCCTTACGATAACGTGCAATAAAGGGTATGGTGTTTCCCTCATCGATCAATTTTACGGTGTTTTCCACCTGATTTTTTCTAAGATTAAACTCCTGCTGTAAAGTCAGTATCTCATCAAACATTTTTTATCTCCATTCAACTATTGAGGGATAGATATCATTATCCTCTATTTTTATAATGCCGTAACTTGCGTTTGACCCGCCTCGCGGCAGTGAAAGACTGCCCGGGTTCATAACCACGATACCGCGTATAACACCCAGAAACGGTATGTGCGTATGCCCGAAAAGACAGATATCCGCGCCGACTTCAAGCGCACGGTATACCAGTCTGTCCGTGCTGTCGTATTTTACGCCGTATTTGTGGCCGTGTGTCAGTAATATTTTTTTATTTCCCAGTGTGATCAGTTCTTCGTCCTTTATTGAACAATCGCTGTCGCAGTTGCCCGAAACGCATACAACGGGTGTGTTGTAATGTTCCCTCAGAAACTCCGCATCTTCGGTATTATCGCCCAGATGAAAAACATAATCTATCTCATATATCAGCTCATTCATAAGCAGAAGAGCCCTGTTAAGACTGCGATGTGTATCGCTTAAAACCAATATTCTCATTTTTTTCAATTAATTATCAATTAACTTTTTACCAAATCACTTTTTTCAGTCTTTCGGCAATAGCACGAAATGCCTTGCCGCGATGACTTATTCTGTTTTTTTGTTCCATCGTCAGTTCCGCAGTGGTCTTTCTGTATTTATACACAAAAAAGATGGGATCGTAGCCAAATCCGTTTTCTCCCTTGGGTTCCCTTGCTATTTCACCTTCCATAGTTTCCTGCGCAATTATAGTGTATTTACCCGGAAGAGCCGCCGCAACGGCGCATACAAAGCGCGCGCTGCGCTGAGAGCCCCTTGCACCCTCAAGCCTTTGGAGTATACTTTGGTTTTTAACGCTGTAAGGTGTATCTTCACCCAGATAACGTGCCGAATGTACGCCCGGTTCACCGTTAAGATAATCTATCTCAAGACCCGAATCATCTGCAAGCACTATCTCGTTGCAAAGCTTCATTACCTGTTCCGCCTTTTTTATGGCGTTTTCTTCAAATGTTTCGCCGTCTTCGATTATTTCCGTATCTATGCCCGCCTCCGTCATTGAAACAACTTCAAAATCGGGTCCGAGTATCTCCCGTACCTCTTTTACCTTATCTTCGTTTTTTGTTGCAAAAACCACTTTCATTTTCCAAGCAC
>CAMNCZ010000115.1 GCA_946534775.1 uncultured Eubacteriaceae bacterium | reverse complement strand
AAATCGGGGCGACAAGATTTGAACTTGCGACCCCCTGAACCCCATTCAGGTGCGCTACCAAGCTACGCCACACCCCGATAACAGAATTAATTATACTACAGGGAAAGTTAATTGTCAAGCATTTTTTTTATTTTTTTTTATAAACTGTATTCAGCCCACCAATTCCCTTAATATCTTTACAACATTTGTATCGGTATCGGCCAGATAAAATCTGCCCTGTGCTTTTTTTGCGGCATTTGCAATATCGGCAAGATGTTCGTCAAGTGCCTGCTTATAGCGCTTTAACGCGGTTTTGTCGGGTATGACGGGCATCTGTGCGTTTGTTTCGCAGTCCTGCAAGGTCGCGTCTTCGGCGGCCTCGGGGTCGATATCGGTTTTGTCAAGCAGCGTCAGGGCGCAAAGCTTCTGCCGTTTGTAGGCAAGCAGTTTAAAAAGTTCGCGCTTGTTGTCGTTGGTGAAAAAATCCGATATAAAGATGCAGCTGCCCTGCCTTAAATTTAGTGCGCGTATGTCCTCAAACAGGCTTTTACTGCCCGAAAATTCAATTTTTTCAAGATAATCAACTACTCTGCCTATCATATTTGGCGATGTAAGGTTTAAAAGCGGTGTCGTACCCGGCGCATAAATATTTACCCTATCCATATTAAGCATAAAAATATAGCATAAACAGGCGCTTAAAAGCGTGGTTTGCAGCCGCTTGCCGCCAAAACCCATAGAACCGCTTGTATCTATGATAATATTTACGTTTGCCTGCCGTTCCTCGCTGAAAAGCTTGATAAACAGCTTGTCAAGGCGGCCGTAGCTCTTCCAGTCAATATTTTTTATGCTGTCGCCCGTGACATAATTGCGAAAATCCGAAAACTCTACGCTCTGGCCCTTGGCGCGGGATTTTCTTCTGCCGCCTGCGGCCGTGGTCTCGCTTTTTAGCTGAAAGCTTAGTTTTTTCAGATTTTCCGTTATTTCGCTTGTAAATGCTTCGTGCAGTGTCATAATTTTTCAGTCCTTTTATTCGGGGTCGATTATCAGTATCGCGGCACCCGAAACAAGCTGGATCGCCGCAATAAAATATAACATATCTATAAATGTGGGGCGGCTGACAGTGCGTATCGGGTCTTCTTTGTCGTAATACACCCTTATGCGTTTGCCGACCTCCATATCTTTGGTGTAGGTGGCAAGTCTTGAATTGTAGTCCCTGCCGTCAACCGTGTAATTTACCCACACCTCGTTTTTATTGTACCTGCCCGCGATACTTGGCGTAATAGCGGTGATAACGCCGTCAACCCGACCCGATTGGTTTTGTATATGTTTCCAGTTGTTGGACTCCGTAAGGCTGTAAGATGCCGTCAAAACAGCGCCGATAATGAGTATGCCGCCAACAAGTACGTTTCTGAAATGTTCCGATGTCATAATTTGTTTCCTTATTTATTAAATATTATTTTTTCTCAACAAGCAGTTTGTCTACCAGGTCTTCTGCGGTCACGTTGTCGCTGAGTGCCTCAAATGCAAGCAGTATTCTGTGGCATAAAACGGGTTTTGCAACTGCCTTTACATCGTCAAAGCTTACGTTGTATCTGCCGTTTAATACCGCGCGTATGCGGGATGCGGCGATAATTGCCTGCGCCGCACGGGGGCTTGCGCCCGTAACTATGTATTTTTGTGCCTGCTCCCAGCCGTTTTGCGGGTGAGTCTTTACAATAAGATTCATCGCAAAGTCCATTACGGCCTCCGCAACGGGCACTTGGTTTGCTATTTCCCGTATCTGCGCAAAAAGGCTGCTGTCTGCGACCTGCTGCGGCTCGGGTTGAGTGGCTGCGGTAAGGTTTACTATTTCGGTAAGTTCCTTTGCCGACGGAAAGGCAACGTTCAGTTTAAACATAAAACGGTCAAGCTGCGCCTCGGGCAGGGGATATGTACCCTCGGATTCGATAGGGTTCTGTGTCGCCAGCACAAAAAACGGATCGGGCAGCTTATATGTGTTTTTGCCGACCGTGACGGTGCGTTCCTGCATCGCTTCAAGCAGTGCGCTCTGCGTTTTGGGCGTTGCACGGTTTATTTCGTCGGCAAGTACTATATTTGCAAATACAGGACCTTTCTGAAAGACAAAACTCTGCTCGTCCTTGACAAAAATGTCCGTGCCCGTTATATCCGACGGCATAAGGTCGGGTGTGAACTGTACGCGCGAAAAACTCATATCCAGCACTTTTCCTATTGTTTTTACAAGCTGAGTTTTGCCGAGACCAGGCAGACCCTCAAGCAAAACATTGCCGCCTGCGGTCATCGCTATCAAAACAAAATCGATTATTTCGCGCTGGCCGATTATCGCCTTGCCTATCTCTTCCCTTGTGCGCTCAAACATATTGTTTAGCAGTTTTATCTTTTCCTCGAGTGCGATTTTTTCTTCCATAAAAATATCTCCTTTATAAATTTCTTAAAATATTCCCCGTTAAGCCTGCTGTGAGTCCTGTTTTACGGGCTTTCGCCGCTTTCGGCCGTTCAGGCGCTTTTCGCTGTTTTTTCGGTCGTTAAATTCCTTTGAGTGGATAAGGCGCCTGCTGCGGTCGTCCCTTTCAAGACCGAGGTCGTCAAGGTGTTTTATGCGTATCTGCGCATCGTTTTCGTCTTTGGGTTCCTCGGGCTGCTTGTGTATTTTCAGCAGCTCGTCAAGCCGTGCCGTATCTTCAAGAACGGCATTTATCTGACAGCCGACAAGCAGCACGATGCAGAGCAGGTTAAGCCAAAGCGCCGATACAAACAGCGCGCCGATACTGCCGTAAACCGCCGAATAAGCGGCGTATCGGTTAATGTATATATTAAAAAGTTTTGACAGCCCAAACCAGCCGCCTACCGTAAACAGTGTGCCGGGCATTGTGTTTATCAGCCTTACGCTGACATTTGCACCTATCTGGTAAACCAGGCAGATAACCACGGTTATGACCAGCGCCATAAGCACCTTTACCACAAAAGATGTATCCTTCGGCAGTTCCTTTAAAATGTGCAGCTGTACAAGTGCGTGATTTATCTGACTGCGCAGTATAAGGATATAAATCGAGACCGTCAATGTCAGCATAAAAATAAGCATCAAAAACAGGCTTATAAGACGTGTGAAAAAGAAATTTCGCTTTTCGCGCACGCCGTAAGCGCGGTTTATGCCCTTAATAAGGCTGTGAAACCCCGACGAGGCACTGTAAAGCGCGACAATAAGGCTGACGGACATAAGACCCGCGTGCCGCGAATAGACGGTCTCTTCAAGAAATGCCGTTATTATGGCCGCCGCATCTGCGGGGATATCGCTTAAAACGTAGTCGATATATTCGCTGTATTCAATTTTAAGATGAGCAATAACCGTCAGAAAGAATATCAAAAACGGGAATACCGACAGCATCAGCTTAAACGTAAGCTCGTTTGCCATAGCTATAAGGTCGTTTTTGAGTACTCTGTCCGCAACTTCCTTAAAAAATTTCAGCAGTTTCATTGTTCGATATTTGTTATTTCCTTTCCCATTGCCGCCGTGCCAAGCACGCAGACCATATCGGCATCTTTTTTTGCGGTTTTTACGGCGGTGTTTATATCGGCTTCAAAAATGCCGTCTTTTGTGCATTTTGCCTGCGCTTTTTCAAACCTGTAATGCGTGTTTTCAAGCGCGGTAAAAATAATTTTATCCGCAATTTCACTTATTTCTTCGGCAACACCGCGATAATCCTTGTCCGCAGGCACCGCAAGCACAACATTGAGTTTTTTGTGCGGGATAAGTTTCAGCACTTCCTTTACCCGAAAGGCGGACTCGCGGTTTATGCAGCAGTCAATTACGGTAAGCGGCGAGTGCGATATTATCTCGAGCCTGCCGCGCCATACCGTATTTTCGGCGGCATACCGCAGTTTTTCAGAGTCTATGCTGCCTAAGATGTCCTCGCAGACTGCAAGCGCAAGCGCAAAATTTTCCGCCTGATGTGCGCCGAGAAGCGGCAGATGTATGTTTTGACAGCCGAAATTTTTGGTATGTACGTCAAAATTTGTGCCTGTATCGCTTAAACGGATGTTTTCGGCGTAAAAGTCGCTGCCGTAGGTTTTCAGATGCACCCCGCAGTCAAAAGCGCGCTGTTCGATAATTTCTGATACTTCGCGGCTTTGTTGTGCGGAATAGGCGCATTTCTGCCCGTTTATAATTATATGAGATTTGTCGTTTGCTATATCTTTGATAGTCGGCCCCAGTTCCCTTGTATGTTCAAGAAAAATTTTGTTTATTATTGAATATTCGCGGCTTAAATTGTTCACATCATCATACATAACACCCTTGCCGCACTCAAAAATATTACAGTCCGTTTTGCCGTAAAAATGCAGCAGTGCAACTAACACTTGCGCTGCTATCGGGCTTATATACTCGCGTTCGGCTATGGTCATATCTATCAGTTCAAGTGTGGGTGCTATCTTTTCGCAGTATTTTATAAGTGCTTCGTCGGGTATGGGTTCGCCGTTAAGACGGATGCGCTCGTTAAATTCAAAAAAATGCGGACTTGTCATAAGCCCCGTGCTTTTGCCGTGCGCACGCAAAATATTGTCTGTCATCACCGACACCGAACCCTTGCCTTTGCTGCCCGTGACAAGAATATTCGGCACACCGCAGCGCCTGTCAAGCCTGCGTATTATCGAACGGGTATACTCGGGATGGCGCTTTTCGCTGTCGGGCGCGTTGTAGTCAAGCCGCTTTCCGACCAGCATATAACTGCGGTATATAAGGTCTTCCGCCTGTTTTTTTGTTGTTATCATTGTTTTATCCCTGCTTAAATTTATTTAGACGAATCAATGAGGTAATATAGAGAATTTAAAAATATTATATAAAAATTTCTATATTAATTATACCCAATTTTTACGATATATTCAATATTGAATTGTAAAATATTTATAAACAATATTTTCGGGAAAGTAAGGAAAATATTATATCGCGGCGCCGCTTGGTTTACTGCAAATTGACATTTGCGAGGGGAGGGGGAATTATCATTTATCTTACTGTTCAACATACGTTAAGTGGGCAGGCGCAAACCCCTCAGTCAGGCTGCGCCTGACAGCTCCCCTAACGAGGGGAGCCTTCGGTCGCTGCGCTCCCTCGACTAATGCAAC
>CAMNCZ010000114.1 GCA_946534775.1 uncultured Eubacteriaceae bacterium | reverse complement strand
GCCGCAGTTGAATGCATAGTAAGTATCGCCGTATGTTGATGCATACGATGACGGTGAAGCCGTTTTCATACTTTCAACAGGTCTTACAACAGGGAAACCGCTGCTGTTGTCAGCCGATGATGACGGATTTGCGGGTGTGTAAAGAGGCACAAAGCGCTCTTCCGTGTAACCCGGCTGGTTTGCGCAGTCATTATGACCAAACTGAACAAAGAGATAATCTCCCGATTTGATATTTTGCTTGATATTGTCAAGTTTGCCTTCGTTGATGAACGAACGGGAACTTCTGCCGCCCTGTGCGTAGTCATTTACCTGTACATATTTTTCATCAAAGAATGCCTGTAAAAATTCACCCCAGGAACCCGAAGAAAGTACGGCGCCCTTGTTGTACATACCAAGTGCGGAGTAATCCTTGACCGTTGAGTCGCCTGCGAGATAAATATTGATGCCCGAACCGGGTGCAATGCTGCCGGGATCGGAAGGATCGTTCCAAACATCGCCTACGGGTTTTTCGGTATCGATGTAGTAAGCCGCATCGCCCGCTTCGCTGCCCGTTGCGATAGGTGTAACAACTACCATAAGGTACTTGCCTGCCGCACTCATAGGTATCTGAATGGTTTTGCTGCTTACTGCAGTAGAACTCTTTAACAGGCTTGCACTCTTTAAAATGCTTTCAAGGCTTGATGCATCATAGCCTTCGCTTACGGCATACCACTCTATCTTGGAGGCATCGTTTGGTGCGAATGCATCTTCAAGTTCGTAAGCTGCCGTAACGGTCTCACCCGGACTCGGGATATTAAGATCGCCGTTTGATGTCATATAAGGTGTTGTTTTAAACGCCGCCTTGCCGCCTGCCTCGGGTGTGTAATATACGGGTGTCCAACCCTTGTTGATAAATACGCTCTCAACGGTGTATTTACTCTCGTCAAGTGTTTCCTTTGCAGGAACAACACGACCCGTCGTGTCGATAGGCTGACCATTGAATGTTGTGTTGTATTCTACATAGTTTACGCCTGCATCGGTAGGCTTGTTGCCGCTCATTTCGGTCCAGCCTGCCGCTGCTATCATATCTTTTTCCTGTAATACCGTATTTATAAATGCAACGGTTGCATTCTGCTTCCATACTCTGCCGTAGTAGCCCGGAGTAACGTCTCTGCTGCCGTAGGAAACGTAGCAGTTTCTGAAAATATAGCCGTCTTCCGCCTTGTTTGACGGATCGGAAGAGTTTGCCGTCAGATAGCCTGCTGCCTGAGTACCGTCGTAACCGCAGAAATTAAGTTCGCAGCCGTCGAAGATAACATCGCCGTTGCCATAGATAAAGTCTGTCTGGCCTTCGATATAGCAGTTTTTAAAATATGCGTCATAAGCTACGTTGCAAGTGTAAAGTGTATCCTGGCTGCCGATAAACGAACAATCCTTGAATTCCACCTTATCTGCGTAGTTTACAAGTGCAGCCGCACGTTCTGTTGCAGCCTTTGTATCAACATTTGTGTTTTCCTTACGAGCAACAGTGATAGATTCCTTGCCGTTAACTTCAACGCCGTCTGCAATTTCTTCTTCTGTCATATATTTATTGAAAGAATTTTCAAATGTGATGCCCTCTGCCTTGAAGTTTGCCGCACCTTTCTGAACGATGACTGCCGAACCCCAATAGCTTATAACATCGCCCTTATCAAACTTATCATAGTCCGCATAAGGATCGTAATAGCTGTTTACGCAGCTGTAGTATTTGTAACCGATACCGTAGTACCACGTTATCTTTGTGTTTGAAGCGTCGCCGCCGTTTGATTCAAAAGTGATATTCGGTCTGTTTAAAACTATCTGTTCACGATAAACGCCGGGGTCGATCTTAACGGTAACGGGCTTTTCGCTGTCACCCTGTACCGAACCCATACGGTTTATAGCCGCAACAGCAGCCCCTACACTCTTAAATTCCTTATCTTTACCTACATAAAATACGCTGTCGTGTGTATAGCCGACAATTTTGCTTTCTTCTTTTAAAAGAAGGTCTCTGCTGCCGTCTTTTCCGTCAACGATTATATGTGTAGTTGTGGTATACTTGGCATCCGCATTTTCGCAAACCACAGATGCCTGATAGGAACCGTCTCTTAAAGAAACGCTGTATCTGCCGTCTGCAGCTGTGCCTGTGTAAACATAGCCGTCCTCCGTGTTTACAAATTTTATTTCACTTGGTGTAACATTTACTGTATTATACTCGCCGCGTGTTTCGCCGAGTGTAAGGAAACCGCCCGTAAAAGTATACATATTTTTAAGTTTTAATGCGATATCCTGTGTAACAGCCTTGTCGCTGTCATTGCTTACGGTAACAGCCGATTCAAGCTCGTAATCCATAGCGCCGATAAGCTTTACCGTATAAGTTTCGTTTGCGGCAAGCAATGCGGAATATGTATCGCCCGAAAGATTTGCCGTAACATCTTCGTGAGAAGCCTGGTCTGCCGATACGAAAACTATCTTCATATCGTCATAAGCCTTTTCCATACCTGTTATTTTACCCGAAACAGTATAGCTTACGCTCTGCTCGATCGCAAGGTCTGCGGTCTGATTCTTAGGCTCTGTAGTGTCACTGCCCTCAACAACAACATTTCTTGTTTCCGCCGAAACAGCATAGCTTGTTGCAGCCGAACCCACAAGTGCAGCCGAGTAGCTGCCGGGTTTTAATGTTACGGAATAAGTGTTGCCCGTAACTTCGGGGATCGTAACTGCACCTGTTTCTTTGTTTACAAATTTGATATTGTATTCGCCGATACCAAAGCTGTCATTGATAGTACCCGAAACCTTTGTGTAAGGTACGAACGAAGGCTCGTAAACTCTCATTTTGGAACCCGTAAGTGTGATATAATAGTCCGTGCCGCCTTCCACTTCAAGATAAACGGTCGCATATTTATCGCCCTGAACTATCTTGAAAGTATCGGTATCGTAGTTATCGGTACCGCCCGGAACGTACTTTGCAATAGCCGTGCTTGTACCTTCCTTTGTGGAACTTACATAGCCCGTCTTTGTGGATGCATTTTTGATAAATACTTTAAAAGTACCGTCATTGGTAGGTTTGAACAGAAGGTAAGATGTCTTGCCCTCCGTTGTAACTATACCGTCTTTTGCTGCACCGTTTGAGTTTGACGATGCAACATAGTCCATTTCGTTTTCAATACCGTTTGTGATATTGGTAGTGGTTGAATAATAAGTTACGTCAAGGCCCTCATATTTAGCCTCGCCGTATGAATCGCCGGTGTTTACGATAGTCCATTTACCCTGTGTCAGCGTTTCATCGGCAAAAATAGTCATAGGAAACGCAGAGATTACCATAACAACGGCAAGTATCATAGCCGTAATACTGTGTATACGGTGTTTTTGAGATACTGTCATTTATAGCCCTCCTTTGTATAAAATTAATGTTTTTAACACAAAACCCTAACACCGTGTTATACTTTATTTGGCAAAACTTTACAAATACCGTATAAACGCATATCAAGACATTGTTTAAAATATCCAATTTTTATTATAAATCAATAACTCTATTCTGTCAATACCTATTTTGCAATTTTGTTACATTACTTTTGCGGTCATATTACAAAAACCCGCATAAAGCCTAAACTTGCTATACACGGGTTTTTGTCATTTTCTTAATTGGTTTGCGTATTCCGCTATTTTGTCATAATCGTAATCAAACGATGCAAGGCGCATCTTTTCAAGCACCTCCATTACATTTTCGGGATAAATGTTTTTGCTGATCTTATCGTATACGGATTCTATTTTTATCATATCCATATCGCGGCAGGCCTGAAGTATCTCATATAAATAATGATGATCGACCATAGGGCGGTAAGCTTTGCTTTTGTTCTTTTCGCCCTTGTACTCGTTAATATAGCCTTTTGCCTCCTGAATGGTAAGGTTAAGCAGCTGCAAAAACTGTTCCAGCTTCACTTCCATTGCCACTTTGTCGCCCGCCTTGCCAAGCGCCTCCATCTCCGCCGCCATTTCGTTAAGCTGATAAGCGCCCACATTTGCGCTGCTGCCTTTTATGGCGTGGAAATTTATGGTGTTTTTCTTAAGATCCGTTTCGCTGATAAGCTGTTCGTAGCGTTTTTCCATATCCTGTATATATATAGTAAGAATATCCGCATAAGATTCCTTATTGCTTCCAAGCTGCCTTATGCCCGCCTCCGTATCGATAATAAGGTTGTCCTGAACCGACTCCATCTTTTCATCGGTTTTTGATATATCGTAAATATCCTTTATTTTATTCTGCAAGAATTTATGCAAAAGGACATCCATTTTATTAAGGTCAATGGGCTTTGAAAGAAATTCATCAAACCCAAGGCTCTGGAAACGTTCCCTGTCGCCGCGTCCCGCAAGCGCGGTAAGCGCAATGATAGGCAGGTTTTTGTAATAATCGCCTTCTAACTCCCTTATGCGACGTGTTGCCTCAATACCGTCCATTACGGGCATCATATTGTCCATAAAGATGATATCGTAGTGGTTGTTTTTGACCATTTCCACCGCCTGCGCACCGTCAACTGCCGTATCTATGGTTATATTGTACTCGGCAAGAATGCCTTTTGCAACAGCCATATTGGTGATATTATCATCAACGATAAGCGCCCTTGCATCGGGTATAGTGACGATCTCGCCCGTATCAAAACCCGAATAACGGTCGAAATATTTTATCTCACCGTTAAGTGCATCGGCTATCTGCAAACCGTAAAGATTTATCATCAGTTTTTTGATGTTTGAACTGTCGTCTATCTCCTCGTTCATTTCGGTAAGCATAATACAAACGGGGTTCACTTCAAGGCTGCCGAGTATTCTGCCGACCTCGTTTTTATACTTGCTGCGGAAGAAAATATGCGAAAGCTGCCTGAAAGTCGATTTATCATTGCGGCTTGAAACTATCTCATACCTTACACGCAGCATATCAAGCATAACGCCGAGATGCTTGGCAAGCGTTATATCCTGCTCGTAAATGCCTATATGGATATCTTCGTTAGGCACCGCCGCAACGGGCGCATAATTTTCCACCGCGTTTTTAATCTTAACGGTAAAGGTAGAACCTTTGCCCTTTGTACTTTCAACCGAAATAGAACCGTCCATTTGCTGGGCGAGGTTTTTGCTGATGTAAAGTCCAAGACCCGTACCCTGATTTTTAGCCATATTGCTGTCTGCCT
>CAMNCZ010000113.1 GCA_946534775.1 uncultured Eubacteriaceae bacterium | reverse complement strand
ACTCCCCATATAATCAATTTGGTTTGCATAATCCCGAAAACCCCTATCTCATTCAAGATATTTTAAAACTTCCTTTTCAAGTTCCGTTTCGGTGTCGTAATTATTTTCTATCACCACGTCAAATTGGTCGGGTATACGGGAAAGATCCCGCTGATTTCGGAAACGTTCTCTCGCCTTTTCCTCGTTTATGCCGTCACGCTGCATTACCCGTTCAAGCCGTATTTTTTCATCGGCGGTGACAAGCCAGCAGGCCGAACATTTCTCCGCCATACCCGCCTCGAACAGCAGCGGCGCATCTATCACAATTAAATTATACTGCGGGCTTTCTTCGATTATTTCAAAAACGCGGCGATTTATATAAGCGTGAGAAATTTTGTTAAGCAGCGCAAGTTTGTCCTTGTCGTTGAAAACCACACCGCCGAGAATTTTGCGGTCTATCTCGCCGTTTTCGCTTAGTATCCCGTCACCGAAAGCGCTCACTATATCGTGGTATGCCACACCGCCCTTTGCCATATTTTCGTGGGCGAGTACATCGCAGTCTATCACAAGGGCGCCGTGTTTTTCCAGTATTTTGCCGACTGCGCCCTTGCCGCTGCCGCTGTTGCCCGTAAGGCCTATTATATACGGCTTTTTTGGTTTATTTGGCTTCATACCAAGTCTCTCCCGTATGTGCATCGACCACAAGCGGCACGGAAAGCTGCGCCGCGCTCTGCATTTCGTCTATCAAAATTTTTGTTACCTCTTCCAGCTCGGGTTTGTACACTTCAAGCAATAATTCATCGTGTACCTGCAATATCAGGCGCGATCTGTAGTTCTGTAACGCGCTGTGCACCCTTATCATCGCAATTTTGATAATATCGGCTGCGGTGCCCTGAATGGGCATATTCATAGCCACCCTTTCACCGAAACTTCTTAAATTGAAATTGCTGCTTGAAATTTCGGGTATATATCTTATCCTGCCGTATTCGGTGCGGGCATATCCCGTTTTATGCGCCGTTTCAACAGCCTTGTCAAGATATTCCTTTACCTTTGGATAGCGCGCAAAATAGCTGTTTATATACTCTTCGGCCTCGGCCTTTGTGATATTGAGGTCCTGACTCAGCGAATAGGCGCTTATGCCGTAAACTATGCCGAAATTGACCGCCTTGGCGTTTGAGCGCTGTAAGGGCGTTACCTCCTCAAAAGGCACGTTGAACACCTGCGACGCGGTCAATCGGTGTATATCCATACCGTTTTTAAATGCGTTTATAAAGGTCTCGTCGCCCGAGATATGCGCAAGCAGACAAAGTTCTATCTGCGAATAATCGCCGTCAAGGTAGATAAAATCATCATCGGGTATAAAAACTTTTCTGAGCTTGCGGCCCAACTCCATGCGTATGGGGATATTCTGCAAATTGGGTTCTGTCGAACTTATGCGGCCCGTTGCGGTGATGGTCTGGTTGAAAGTTGAATGTATCTTGCCGTCGGTTTTGTCGATAACAGCCAAAAGCCCGTCTGCATAAGTGCTTTTCAGTTTGGTGTAACTGCGGTATTCAAGCACTTTTTTGACTATTTCCTCACGCCCGGCCAATTTTTCCAGTATATCGGCACTTGTTGACCAGCCCGTTTTGGTCTTTTTACCGCCCTTTATCGCCAGTTTTTCAAACAGTATGACCCCAAGCTGTTTGGGCGAATTAATGTTGAATTCCTCGTCCGCAAGCCAGTATATCTGCTTTGTCAGTTCGTCGATATGCACTTGCAGGTTTTCGCCGTATTCTTTCAGCCCCTGCGGATCCACGCGCATACCGTAAATTTCCATATCGCCCAGCACATACACAAGCGGAAGTTCTATATCGTAATAAAGCGATGTAAGTCCCTTTTCTTCCAACTGCTTTTCAAGCACGGGCTTTGCATCAAAATCTATCTCGGCGCAGGCACAGCAGTAGTCAAGCGCCTTTTCACGTTCCGTTACGATAATTTCGCCAAGCGATACGCGGGATTTGCCCTTGCCGAAGAACGTGTCCTCGTCGGGGAAAGAAAAGTTGAGATATTCCTCCGCAAGCGAGGCGTGCGAATAATCGTTTTTGTTTGCATTTAAAAGATAAGCCGCGAGCATAGTGTCAAATATTACGTCATTAAGCGGCATATCACGCTTTTTCAAGTAAACGTAAAGCGCCTTTGTATCGTGCGCCGTTTTTGCCGTGCCGCCCTTAAATATCGGCGCAAACGCCTTTAAAAGTTCCTCCTCGGAAAGGGCGAAAAGCGCACTTTCGCTGTCGTTTGCGCAGACCGAAACGGCCTGTAATTTGTTATCCTCAAAAAACGGTACGCAGGCGAAGGCATCTTTTATTTTGCCCAAAAACTTCTCCGCCTTTGCAAAATCGTCTATAAAAATGTGTTTTCTGTCTTTTTTGGGAGCCTCGGCCGTTTTTACATTCTCAAAACGGTTTAAAAGGCTTTTGAAATTGTGCGCCTTAAACTCCTCAAACGATTTTTCGTTGAAGATACAATCGGCTTTTGTTTCCTCAAAATCTATCTCTATCGGGGCATCGGTGTTTATGGTGACGAGCCACTTGCTTAAACGCGCCTGTTCGGCAAACGCCTTTAAATTTTCGCTTGCCTTTTTGGGCTTGACCTCGTCGGCGTGCGCTATGGCGTTTTCGACCGATTTAAACTGCTGTATTATTTTGGCCGCGGTCTTTTCCCCGACAGACGGCACACCCGGCACATTGTCGCTTGTATCGCCCATCAGCGCCTTCATCTCGATAAATTCAAGCGGTGTCACACCGTAGGTCTCCTCTACCTGCTTTGCAAAATAGTCCTCCACAACGGTCTGACCGCCTTTTGTCTTGGGTATGCGTACTTCTATGGTATCTGTCGCAAGCTGCAAAAGGTCGCGGTCGCCCGATACGATAACGGGAGATATGCCCGCTTTTTCGGCGCGCACCGCAAGCGTGCCGAGAAGATCGTCGGCCTCATAGCCGCCCAGTTCCACCGTTTTTATTTGCATAGATGCAAGTACCTGCTTTAAAAGCGGTATCTGCGGGCGCAGTTCCTCGGGCATAGATTTTCTTGTACCCTTGTATGCCTCATATTTAAGGTGACGGAAGGTAGGCTGATGCACATCAAAGCAGACAGCACACATTTCGGGCTTTTCCTCGTCAAATAATCTGAAAAATATGTTTAAAAAACCGTAAACGCCGTTTGTGTACTCACCGTTTTTGTCGGTCAAAAGCGGCATCGCATAAAAAGCGCGGTTTATAAGGCTGTTGCCGTCTAAAAGCATAATTTTGGGCATAGTTTTCCCCTCCTGTGAAATTTCGGTCAGAACCCTTTTGCTTTAAGGTCGGACACGATTTTTATGTATTGCTCAACAACGTCAAACCCGCGGTAATTCTCCCTTTTAAGGTCTATTATATCCCCGTGCGAGATACCCCTGCGGTATTTGTTTGTAAGTATGTCGTGAAAATCGCCCCATTTTGCGGAATCGACAGTGACCATACCGTCGTTTTGCTTGTCGTCTTTAAGCGCGATATAAGCGTAGGACAGCTGCAAAATGCGGTCGCTGAAAAAATCTTTCATAACGCTTGTGTAGCTTTGGTAGTAAACACCGTCCGCATCGGGGCAGTTTTGGTTGAATTTTTTTGTGCCCTCGCTCGTCAGGTCAAAGGCGGCCGCCCCAAAATCGGGTCGGTGGTCGCCATAGCGAAGAAACATCGAATTTATCACCTTTTCGCAAAGCTTAAAAACGGGCTTAGGCAGTTTTACGATAAGGTCGGCAAGCGCAGAACCGCGATGCGGCGTGCCTATAGTGGTAAGGCTTGCGGTGTACTTTGAAAGCCCCATTTGGCTTACCGCGTAGCGCGCATCGAGACCGCCCTTTGAATGGCCGATTATATTGACCTTTTCCGCGCCCGTTTCCTCCAACACCAGCCGAACGGTGCGACAGAGGTCCGCCGCGTTGTTTTTTATATCGCCCCAGGCCTCCTGATGGCCGTAGTAAATGACGGCGCCGTGCTTTTCAAGCGCGCCGGGTATGCGGCCCCAGTAGTTTATATAGTGCAGGTCGCGAAAACCCAGGCCGTGCACCATAACAAGCGGATATTTTGTGGCGCAGATATCGTCGCTGCGCTGTCTTTCGGTCTTTCGTTTGTAGCTGAAATATTCGTATTCAAGATAAGCCGTGCGCGCCATATAAACCATTGTAAACAGGCCTATAATCGGTATATGCAGCAAAATTATGCACATAATGCGCTTTACTATGCTAAGCCAGCTGCTTGTCAGTATCACCCTTATTATGCCCGACATACCCAGGCACCATATAAAAACAAGTGTCAAAACAAGGTCGGTTATAAAAATTTTTCCGAGTGGATCGACCCCGCAGCGCTTTACAAGCACAAGGTACAGAAAAGTCTGCACAAAACAGCACAAAAAGCAGCCCGAAAGCTGGATATCGCCGCCGTGCATAGCGTAAAGCCGCAAATTTTCGCCCGGCTGTTTTTTGTTTGGGAAAATAAACAGCCGTATCAGCGCAAACAGAAAAAATATCAAAAACGGCACAAACCAAAGCACGCTCAGCGGCAAAAACTTAAAAATAAAATATGTTATGCCGACAAAATGCGGCAGAAAAAGCAGTGTAAAGGCAGTGAAAATACTCAATTTACTTTATCTCAACCCTTTATCTCGCCCGCAATTTTTGCGCAGATGGCTTTCTGCTCTTCGTCCGTCACCTTGGAAACGTGGCCCGGGAATGAGGGCCAATCGCCCTTAAAACGCGGGATAACGTGTATATGATAGTGCATTACCGACTGCCATGCGGCCGTGCCGTTGTTCTGCAAAATATTCACGCCGTCGGCGTTTACAGCCGCCTTTACGGCTTCTGCCGTTTTGCGTGCAACAGCGTGCGCCTTTGCAACGGTCTCTTCGTCAAGTTCAAAAATGTCCGCGCCGTGCTTTTTGGGCAGCACAAGGCTGTGACCCGGGTTGGCGGGGTTGGCATCAAGGATAACGCGAAAATCCGCATCCTCATATACTGTGTTTGTGGGGATCTCCCCGTTTGCTATTTTGCAAAAAATACAATCGCTCATTTTGTTTTCTCCTTTTTGGTTGTTTGATATATATGACTTTTTTTAAACCATTGAAATTTGGTTAGTAAATTATCATTTATGCTTGTTGCTTTTTTCTTGGGGGTTATGCACCCC
>CAMNCZ010000112.1 GCA_946534775.1 uncultured Eubacteriaceae bacterium | reverse complement strand
TTTTTTGCGGCAGATGTAAACGGCGACGGTGTGAAAGAGTTGTATGTAAACGACTCAAACGGCTTTGTTACAAGGTACACGCTTGGCATAAAGGGCTTTGAGGTATACGGCGGCGGTATAACGGGCGGCGAAAACGCATATTATGCCGCAGGCGACACCAACGGAGACGGCAGTGAGGAATATCTTGCGATC
Source organism: uncultured Eubacteriaceae bacterium (assembly GCA_946534775.1). Lineage (GTDB taxonomy): Bacteria > Bacillota > Clostridia > Lachnospirales > CAG-274 > RGIG4310. Next base: position 5,003 of record CAMNCZ010000112.1, on the reverse strand, counting down.
GCCGATGAAAATATGCTTTTATATGAATAAATTTAATAAATAATTTTTTATTCGGGCTGCGCGCATTTATGCGTTTGGCCCGTAAATTTTGGTATGGGAATGTTATGAATGATTAGAAAATTTTTGATAGCGGCGGCATTTATTTTGTCTTTTTTCAATGTAAATGTTTACGCGGAAGAACTGCCGCCCGTTGCGGCGCAGATAATGGCACCGAAAACGCGGCTTATGCAGTATTGGGCGGAAATGCCGCCTTTGGCAAGATATATTATCTTTGAGATGCCCGACACGGTACAGGAGGAAATAACGCTTGAATCGGAACGCGGCGAGGAAGTTGTCCGCACGGAAAGCGACTGGGACGACCTGCCTTATGCGCCAATGCCGACAGATGATATAACGCAGTATTTTACGCAGTATAAGCCGACAGAACACATACCCGAGATACTTACACCGCGTGACGGCGCTCTGCTGCCCGATAATTCAAATATACACATAAGGGTAAAATATGACGGCAGCGACCCGCTTTTTGCCGAGATAAACAGCCTTGCAAGCAGTTCGCGTATAGAGATAAAAAATAACGAACTTGTTATTTTAAGCAGCAAGCTTGTCAGAAACAGGGAGTATCACCTGCGCGTAAGGGCGGGAAATGCGTTTTCGGAAACGGTATCGTTCAGTGTCGGCAGCAAGTACGAAAACGAGATAGAAAAGATAATCGCAAATACGGATATTGTTGCGGTAGGCCCGCGTATACCGATGGAAAAGATATTCCCCAACGGATTTTTCCACTCCGAGGAAGAGGCCGATGCAAATATGGTCACCATAACCGTTAAGGTATGGCGCGCAAATGCCGAGGAAGTGGAAGTTGACGAGGAAGAAGTAGTTGACGAGGTGGTACGCACGATAAAAGTGCCCGTGGCGAAATATGTCGGCGAAAACGTCGAAACGGAAGTCAGCGAGGATATACTGATGAACAGCTCGGTCCACGGCAGCAAAAACGACGGAGAAACGGAAGAGACCGAAGAAACGGCAGTTACCGATGAAAATGCCGAAACGGAAGAGACCGAGTCTTTGGAGGAAAAGGCTCCCGAAGAGGAAACCCCCGAAGAACCCGCGGCAGATGAAGAGGATGAAGTTTCACAGGACGAAGTGATAGTCGAAGAGACGGTCTCCGAAATACCCGATACAGAAACAGAAACAGCGGAAGAAACGGACGAAAACGGCGAATTGGTAATAGAGGATTACACCGAGATGACCACGATAGAGTATGTCACAAAGACGGTGCGCAGAACGGTAAATCGCGGCGAGTTGTATTCCTCAACGGCAAGTTTTACCTGCAACCGCGCACTTGCCGACACTTACAGGCAGATATTTGACGAATTGTACGAAATAAAATTCCCGATAAACGACATCGGCTGCTACAGCTGGAGAAATACCGCAGGCGGCAGGATCTCTGAACACGCGCTCGGTACGGCCATCGATATAAATTATATGCAAAACTACTGTATCTACGGCGACGGTTCAACGGTAGGCAATTATTGGCGGCCTTATGAAGATATTTATTCGGTAACGCCCGAGGTGGTAAATATTTTCAGGCGCCACAATTTCAGTTGGGGCGGCAGCTGGATAACGCCAAAGGATTATATGCATTTTTCGTATTTCGGAACTTAAAAACGGAGATATAAAATGGACAAAATATTTATCGACAAATTGCAGGTATTCGGCAGACACGGCGTTTTAAGCGAGGAAAACTCTCTCGGCCAGATGTTTTACATATCGGCGGAGATACGGCTTTCTCTCAAAAACGCGGGTACTTCTGACGCGCTTGAAAACACGGTAAACTACAGCGAGTGCTGCCACTTGATAAAGGATATCTGCGAACAAAACACATTTAAACTGATAGAGACCCTTGCGGAAAAAACGGCAGATGCCCTGCTGAAATTTTCGCCGCTTATCCGCTCGGTGAGGGTGCGTATAGACAAGCCCTCTGCACCTATAGGCCTGCCGCTTGAAAGCGTGGGCGCGGAGATAGAAAGGGCGTGGAAAACGGCTTATATCGCACTTGGCAGCAATATGGGCGATAAACGAAAATATATAGAAGATGCCGTAAAAGCGATAGATGCGGACGAAAACTGCCGTGTACTGCGTGTTTCGGACCTTATAGTCACCACACCCGTCAGCGATATACCGCAGGACGATTATTTAAACGGCTGTATGGCCGCAGAAACGCTGTACACCCCTATTGAACTGCTTGACAGGCTGAATGTCGAAGAAGCCGCCGCGGACAGAAAAAGGACGGTAAAATGGGGACCGAGAACTCTCGATCTGGATATAATTTTTTACGAAGACGAGATCATACAAACCGACCGCCTTACCGTGCCGCACCCGCTTATGCATAAACGCGGCTTTGTGCTTGACCCTCTTATGCAGATAGCGCCGTATAAAAAACACCCCGTTTTCGGCAAAACGGTCTCGGAACTGGCCGAAGATCTTAAAAAAACATCACCTGAAATCAATTTGTAATTTTTTTGTAAAATTAACGACATATTAGTTTGACAAAAGGCAATATTTGTATTATAATGGGTATAGAAATTTGTACGGGCTGTTTGGGTCTGTGCATATCTACTACAATATTTCAGGAGGTATATTATTATGAGCAATCCTTTTTCACTTGAAGGAAAAATCGCGCTTGTAACAGGCGCAAGCTACGGCATCGGTTTTGCTATTGCCAGCGGTATGGCAGCAGCAGGCGCAAAGATCGTATTTAACGACATCAAGCAGGAACTTGTTGACAAGGGTCTTGCAGCTTACAAAGAAGCAGGCATTGAAGCTACGGGCTATGTTTGCGACGTTACAAACGAAGACCAGGTAAACGAAATGGTTAAGAAAATAGAAGAGGAGATCGGCGTTATCGACATCCTTGTAAACAACGCAGGTATCATCAAGAGAATTCCTATGATCGAAATGACCGCAGCAGAATTCAGACAGGTTATCGACGTTGACCTTAACGCACCTTTCATCGTTTCAAAGGCTGTTATTCCTTCTATGATCAAGAAGGGCCACGGCAAGATCATCAACATCTGCTCTATGATGAGTGAACTCGGCCGCGAGACCGTTTCCGCTTATGCAGCTGCAAAGGGCGGTTTAAAGATGCTTACAAGAAACATCTGCTCCGAGTACGGCGAATACAACATCCAGTGCAACGGTATCGGACCAGGTTACATTGAAACACCTCAGACTGCTCCTTTAAGAGAAAAACAGCCCGACGGTTCAAGACATCCTTTCGATTCTTTCATCATTGCAAAGACACCCGCAGCTCGTTGGTTAAAGCCCGAAGAACTTGCAGGTCCTGCTGTATTCCTTGCTTCCGAAGCATCTAACGCTGTAAACGGCCACATTCTTTACGTTGACGGCGGTATCCTTGCTTACATCGGCAAGCAGCCTAAATAATCACACAACAAAACGGGTGCCGTTACGACACCCGTTTTTATTTTTTATTTCGATCGGCTTGCCAAGTGCAGGCAGCCTTAATTCTCTTTTTTGCGTTTTTTCTTTTTTGCAAGCGCCTCGGCTATCTCCAGCGATTTCTGCTCTATATCCTCGGGCTGCATAAGCAGGGTATGCAGTATGCTGCCGTAAAGATATGGGATATTATCCTTCCAGTTTTTCTTTAAAAGCTTTGCATCTTCCTTTGTGGAAACGGTCACATTTATCTCCATCAAGGTTTTGTTTTCCTCGTAAATGCCGCATTTTACGGTATAATCGTTTTCTTTGTTGTAAAAATAGTTGGCAAGCACATTTATATCCTTTTTTATACTGCCCTTGTTTTTGGCCGTATAATCCAGCACCGCAACGTGTTTTTCATTTGGTATCTGCCCCGAAAAATAGCTTAACACCTGCTCGCCGTCGGCAGTTATAAAATATCTGTCCTGCTCGTTTTCAAACTTTTTTTCCACCAGCTTTTCATCGCACAACTCGTGCAGATGCTGCTGAAAGGTGAAATAATCCATATATTCTTTATCGACCGCAAACTCCGCTATCTGGGTAACGGACATCGGCGTATCCATCTGATATAACAAAAAAAGAATAAGCAATTTATTCTCTACAGGTAATTTTTTCTGCATTTTACAACCTCATAACGCATAAAACTTTTCCGCCCTTCAAAGCGGTACATTTAATTATACTTTATTTTTGTGCATTTTTCAACTTGGTATTATTGCCGAAAAAATATGTCGTATTTTGGCAATATCCACGGGCGAATAGTGTTTTTTGCGCCGTAAATAACTAAATACGGGGCAATATGCCAAAAAAAACGGCTCATACCGATGTACAAGCCGCTTTTTCTTATTGAATGGTTTTAAAAGCTTCTTCAAGGTCCTGAATAATATCGTCGATATTTTCCGTACCGATAGAAAGTCTTATCGTATTGGGTTTGATGCCCTGGTCAAGCAGTTCTTCCTCGTTAAGCTGCGAATGTGTTGTCGAAGCGGGGTGAATAACAAGGCTCTTCACATCGGCAACATTTGCAAGCAGCGAGAATATCTCGAGGTTGTCGATAAACTTCTTTGCCGTTTCCGCATCGCCCTTTATCTCAAAGGTAAAGATGGAACCGCCGCCGTTGGGGAAATATCTCTTGTAGAGTTCCTGCTGCTTTGCATCTGTCGATACCGATGGGTGATTTACCTTTTCAACCAAAGGATGCTTTGAAAGATATTCAACCACTTTAAGTGCGTTGTAAACGTGTCTTTCCACCCTTAACGACAAGGTCTCAAGGCCCTGTAAGAAGAAGAAAGCGTGGAAAGGCGAAAGTGTCGCACCCGTATCGCGCAGAAGAATGGCGCGTATTTTGGTAACGAAAGCCGCAGGGCCGACTGCCTTTGTAAAGCTTACGCCGTGGTAGCTCGGGTTGGGGTCTACAAGGCTTGCAAACTTGCCCGATGCCTCCCAATCGAACTTGCCGCTGTCCACTATAACGCCGCCGATAGTTGTGCCGTGGCCGCCGATAAATT
>CAMNCZ010000111.1 GCA_946534775.1 uncultured Eubacteriaceae bacterium | reverse complement strand
AACTGCTTTAGCAGTTAAAACATACCTGCGGCGCCAAGATTACTATAATAAAAAATTTTATATAACAGAAAATAAATAACACAAGGGACTGAACCATTGAATATCATCATATTCTTAATGCGACAGCCCCTTTTTTTATTGTCAGAAATCAATATTTCCCGATGAATTGACCTTAACGGGAACAAGGCTTGTTTTAAGTGTTTCGGATGTATTGTATTCTTCTATCGGGTCGGATATTTCAAGCTTGTTTTGTACAAAGGTTATCAGGCGGAAATCTCCCGTGCCGTCATCTGTTGTACAGCCAAGCAGGCCGTCGTGGTGGATATAGAAGCGTTTTATGCTTTCAAAGCGTTCGTCGCTTTCTATCCTTACAACTTCGCCCTGTTCAACGGAATAGGTGTAGAAATAGTTTTCGCTGTTTGTACCTCTGTTTAAAATAAGTTCGGGTATCATATCGCCGTTTACATCGTAAATTATATAGTTATTGCAGTTGCTTGTGATAAGCAGCGTTTTGTATGCGCTTTTGTATCCCGCAAAATTAAGGTCAAGAAGACTTTGATATAAAGAATAATATGCTACAGACCCGCTGTTTTCGGAAAACGGTGTCTGTGCGGCTTTTGCACTGTCGATAGCCGTTTTAAGGGCTTCCAGTTCGGCTGAAACATCGTTTGATATGCTTGCGCGTCCAACGGCAAGATATATGCTGTCGGCAAATGTTATCATTTTATCTAAAGTTTCCTTGTCTATCTCTTTGTTTATACGTTCGGTAAACTCTTCTTCGGCAGCGGTGAGATAATCTACCTGATTTTCTGCATCCATAAATAAAATATTCTTTTGCGAAAGAAGTTCCTCCGCCTCTGCCGCCGAAGCTGAAAATCTGTCTTTGGCGGCTTGACTGCACTGACCTATTTCGGGACCGACTTTTGTATCTTTGAGAAGCTGTTTTGAATTATCAACAAGTTCTTGCAGTTTTTCGAGCATTTCCTTGTCGATATTAAACGAGTACAGCGCTATCTCCGAACTGTCGGCATTGCTGTTGAACGATACGGCGCGCAGATCCGTACTTTCCTCTATAGGGAAACCGCCGCGATATATTTTGCTGAATTCATCGGGGGCTTCGTTGTTTGTGGTGTAGTATATGCTGTGGCCGAAATGTTCGTCGTCGGGTTTGAATTTAAGGTCGCTGAGTTTAACATAGCTGCCCTGCAGCATATCAAGCTGCGGCAGAACAGGCGCCGACTGAGATGATGCGATAAGTTTCTGTATACTTGGGTCATCGGCTTTTCCGCTTTCAAGATATGTTTGTAAAAGTCTGTAAGCGGAGGAGGGATCGACGGTGTTTACCATTAGGGCGATCTCGCTGAAATTATCGGGCTTCAGTTCGCGGCGCGCAAGCAAAAGCTTTGCGTAATCAACAGCCTCATCGGTTTTGTTGTCTTTTATATAGCAGTAAACTATACCGCGGTAAATATCGGCCTTGTTTGATGATGTGCCGATTTTAAGTGCTTTGTTGTACTCTTCAATGGCTGCGGTGTAGTTTTGCGCCTCGGTATAGCTGCGGGCGTTGCTGAGACAGCTTTTGACAATGTTTTTCTTTTTATAAGCATCTACCGCCGAGTACGCTATTGCGCTTATCAGCAGGATAAATGCAAGCGCTATGCCTAATGCCATAGGCGAGAAAACAGTTTTCTTACGGCCGTACATATTGCGGCGTCCGCTGTTTAAAAATATCTTCTTTTGTCGGTTTATATACATTTTTTTCATTGATATTTCCCCGCGTTCGTAATAATTTATGCTATTATTTTAATACTATTCGATACAAAAATCAACCAAATTTGAAATTTTACATATAATTGTAATATAAGTGTTAAATTTTACGGACTTATAAAGTATTATTGAATAGTATTTACGGGTGAAAAAATTTTTATACATTACAAAACCGCATAGAATAAAATTTATATGAATAAAATTTATCTATTTTTACTTGATTTATGTACAGAAATAACGTATAATAATTATAAAGTATAATCGTGGTAGGATATGGAGAAACAGTTATGAATGAAACAGACGGATATGATTTTTTATATAAATTATCGTACAAAAGCGGACCCGAGTGTGATTTTACGGGCAGCACAAGGGAAGAATTTGATATATGGAAAGCGCAGACACTTGAAAAAGTAAAGACAATGTTTGGCTTTGACAGGCTTCAAAGCGTGCCGTATAATGCGGAAAAGCTTGAAAGCGAAGAACTTGTTTCGGCAGGCGGCAAGGAGTACACAAGGGAATTGTATATGCTTGATACGCTTGAAGGCCTTAAAATGCCGATTTTTGTGCTGCGTCCAAAAGAAGGAAACAATAAAGCGGCGCTTGCGCTGCATCCTCACGGTTCCGACGGGAAAAACGGCATTGTCGGCATAGTAAAAGAGGCAATAAAGGAAAAAGAAGCCAGGTTTGGGTACAGTTATGCACTTGACCTGCTTGAAAAGGGATATACCGTATTCTGTCCCGATATGCTCGGCGCGGGCAGCAGAAAGCCCATAAGTACGGAAAACCCCGAAAAATGCGACTGTACAGCTATAAACAATTCACTTATGTCGATAGGTCTTAATCTGCCCGGGGTAACAACATTTGAACTGAAACGTGCGGTGGATTTTATATATGAATACGGTGTTGATACGGATGATTTGCTTTGTATCGGTTTTTCGGGAGGCGGTCTTGCGACTTTGTGGCTTGCGGCTGTTGACGAACGTATCAAAACGGCCTACATTAGCGGATATTTCCACAGCCTTAGGGGCACGCTTTTGCACAGCAATTTCTGCGGATGCAACTTTGCACCGAATATGTGGAAGATCGTTGATCTGGACTCGGCGGCTATGCTTATCGCACCGAGAAAACTGTACATAGAAACGGGCGCCGATGATACGCTTAACGGAAGAGAAGGCTTGAGTGGCGTTATGGAATTGGTAGATAAAGTTGAATATGTATACAAAGATATATTTGCCGCCGATAATTTTAAATTTAAGGCCTGCGACGGCAAACACAAGTGGTACGGCGCATTTATAAATGAATTCTGAAAGCACTCTGTAAAAGCACTTTACAAAAGCACTTTTAAAAGGGTGCTTTTTCAAGGATATCAACAAATATTATATTATTAAAGGGGTCAGGGTATGAATACACAAATAGAAGCTTTGGTAAACAATATAGAGAAAATAATCGTAGGCAAGCGCGAGGCAATAATAAAGGTAATAAGCGCAATGCTTGCCGAGGGTCACATACTTATAGAAGATGTACCGGGTGTGGGCAAAACGCGCCTTGTGGCGGCACTTGCAAATTCCGTTGACGGACAGTTCAACCGTATACAGCTTACACCCGACATTATGCCGTCGGATATAGTGGGGTTTTCTATGATAGACCCGAAAACACGCGAACTTGAATACAGAACGGGCGCTGCAATGTGCAACTTTCTGCTTGCAGACGAAATAAACCGTGCTTCGCCCAAAACACAGTCCTCACTGCTTGAGGTAATGGAAGAGCATCAGATATCGCTTGACGGCAAAACTATGGCACTGCCGACGCCGTTTATGGTAATGGCAACGCAAAACCCCGTTGAGACCTACGGTACATATCATCTTCCCGAGGCGCAGATGGACCGTTTCCTTATGAAAATATCAATGGGATATCCTGCACCCGAGGAGGAACTGGATATAATAACACGTTCGGAAAACCCGAAATTTATGGACAAGCTGCCCGCCGTTATGACGATAGAGGATGTAAACAAACATATTCAGGCGGCTAAAAACGTAAGGTGTACCGACAGCATAAAAGAATATATAGTAGCGCTTTTGAATGCAACAAGAAATTCGCCGCTTGTAAAGCTTGGGGCTTCGCCGCGCGGCGGTATTGCGCTTTTAAAGGCTGCTAAGGCTTATGCGTACACTCAGGGAAGGGATTATGTGGTGCCCGATGATGTAAGGGCGGTAATGTCTGCGGTACTTTCACACAGGCTTATGCTTTCGCCGAAAGGCAAGGCGGCATATCCCGATCAGGAATCGGTAATGGATGAAATAGCGGCTGATGTAGCTGCACCCGTAAAGTAATATGAATAAAACTATAATATCCGAAAAAATAAAACGTATATTTAATACCGCATCGCACCTTTTAAGCTATGGCGGCTGTATATGTGTGGCGCTTCTTATAATGTACTATCTTGACGGCAGTACGGGCGTTTTTCTGGTATCGGCTCTGGTATGTGCGCTTGTGCTGTCGCTGCTGCTTACGCTTACCTCGCTAAAAACGCTTGAGGTGGATATAGCGGCTGACAGTACGGCTGCGGCAAAGGGTGAAAATGTCAGCCTTACGGTAAGGCTTAACAACAAGATAATTTTGCCCGTGCCTATTGTGGAGATCGAGATAGACTGTCCGCCGTCTATGGATAATGGCGGTGTATCGATATATAAAGGCACGGTCACGGGACATAGAGAAAATATATTGAAAATATCTCTTACCGCCCTTTACAGCGGTCTTTCGGTGATACGCATAAAAAGGGTATCGGTAAGCGATTTTCTGGGGATCTTTCTTTTTGATATAAAAATGCCCATAGACAGACTTTCCTTTAAAGTGGCGGTCTATCCCGATATTCCCGATGCCGTTGTGCAGACCGAGTTTTTGAAAAGTGCAAATCGCTTTGCAAATACCGACGACGAGGAAGAAGAGTCAAACGAGACTTCGCCCATACCTACGGGTATGCCGGGTTACGACCACCGCGAGTATGTTCCCGGGGACCCTATAAAGCGAATAAACTGGAAACTTTCTTCAAAACGCGATACTTATATGATTCGCCTTGACGAGATAGTGCGCGGTACGGGACAGATGTTTTTTCTGGACTGTCCTATTGTGGAAAACACTGCGGAAACACTGAAAATTCGCGATACTGTTATCGAAGGTACCCTTGCTATGTTCTCTATGATGGTGAGAGAGGGCAGAGATGCTGTCTTTTTTTACTGTAAAGACGGAGTATGGGTATCAAACGAGATACACGAGCAGGGTGATATATTCAATTTGCAGGAACAACTTTCCGACTTTGTGCCGTGTGAGTCGTCCGAAGTAATACCAAAAGATATACTTAACGCGGGCAAAACACCTATCTGTATTACGGCGGCTGTAAAGGGATATGAAGAAAATGCGGCGGCTGTTGCGGCAAATTGCCCCGACAGCCTTATAATATCCGCACAGTCTGCGGAACTGAGCTTTTTG
>CAMNCZ010000110.1 GCA_946534775.1 uncultured Eubacteriaceae bacterium | reverse complement strand
CCCGACATACTTTGTCCGTGAGAATACGGTGAGGAAACCTCATTTTCGGTCACGATAATGCCGTTTTCGTAGATATTCATATAAATGCGGTATTCTTTGCCTGCTGGGGTCGTTGTTGAAAATACGGCGGTCTCTTTATTTTCGAGGGTAAGTTCTCCGCCGCCTTTGCTTGTTTTTATGCCGTCTTGGTAAGTGATTATCGTAAATTCAAGTCCGTTTTTATAGCTTATCTCAAGTTCGGCATTGTCGGAATTTTTATATTTGCCGCACCAGATATTTTTGATCTCTTCTTCGTCAAAATTTTGCTTCGCAAATATCCTGTTTTGCTGTTCTTCGGTCAGGGTAATAAAACCGCCGTCCTGTAAAAGCAAAAGCACATCATCGCGGAAAACGGGGTCGTTATAATAAGAATTTATGCCAAACCATAATATCAAAAGTAAGATCACCGCAAATCTTATCAAACCTCTGTATTTCCGCAGATATATCGCACGTTTTACGGCAGAAGTGCTTTTGTATCTTTCTTTGGGTGCAAACCCGACGCATTTTGACAGTATCTTTTTATATTTTCGGCTGCTGCCCGCAATAAGTTTCATCGTCACACCCATTGCGTAAATATCGGCGCGTTCATCCGTCTGTTCAAAACCGTACTGTTCGGGTGGAGCAAAACCTTTTGTGCCAAGCATAACGGTATCGTTCAGCTGCTCTTTTTTATCATCCGAGACCTCTCTTGCCGCATCAAAGTCAACAAGTTTGACTTTTCCGTCAGCGTACATTATATTGTCGGGTTTGAGGTCGCGGTGGATAATGCCGTGCTTGTGCAAAACCGCAAGCGCATTGCACAGCTGCAAAAATATACTTTCGGTCTCTTTTGCGGAAAAATGTTTTCCCTCATCAATATAGGACTGCAAAGTCCTGCCCTGTATCTCCTCGACAATAACGTTTGTTTCGTTTTCGTCATAGTGCAGATAAAAGATCTCGGGCAGATACTCGCTTTTTATGCTTTTAAGCTGTTTATATACGTCAATGACCCTGTTTATGCTTTTTAAACGACAATATTCGCCCGTTTCTTTGTCCTTTAAAAGCGTGATGCTCTTATCGTCGCTTTCGGCTATAATGCTTATTTTTTCGTATTTATATTCAATAAAATCCAAAATTTCGGTTTTCATAAAATCGCCCTTTTCAAAAACTTTGTTTTATGATATCATAAATTAAGGCTATTTGCAAGGAGGTGAGTGTAATGCAAAAAAACACCGAAGAACTTAATAACGAACTGAAAGAAGCAAGTGATATCCGCCGATTTATAAAGGAAAACGAAGACGAACTGCTGTCAAAAAAGCTGTCGGACCTTTTGAATGAAATACTGGCAAAGAAAGGGCTGACAGTAGCGGAGGTCATGAGAAGAGGCAATATGACAAAATATCTTTACGGGCTTTGCGATAGCAGTAAAGATGCGCCGTCAAGGGATATACTTATCCGTTTTGCGATAGGCACGGGGCTTGACCTTGAAGAAACGCAGACCCTTTTAAAACACGCAAAATATCCTCTGTTATACGCAAGGAATAAGCGTGACGGCATTATAATCTATGCTATAAACAATAAAAAATCTTTCGCGGATTGCGATTTACTGCTTTCAGAAATGGGAGAAGAACCTTTGGAGTGAAATTCCGCGTAAGTTTAGGTGTACAGATCGCGAAAACGGCGTATTTTGATATGATAAGAAAAGGTGCCGATACCCGCTGAATAAGCCTTTGTGCATCTGTTTGGGATGTATCCACATCCCATTGTATGGTATAGTATCCACATTCCTTGGCGGCGTCGAGGACTGTGTTGTTATATTCGCCGAAGGGTGGGCGATAGAGAAAAGCATCGAAGCCGAGAAGGTTTTTTATTTTATCGTGGCAGGCCATAATGTTTTGCTTGTTTTCTTCAAGAGATAGTTGGGAACTGTGTGGGTGGGTGTTGCTGTGGTTGCCGATATCGTGGCCCGCATCGTAAATTTTTTTGACCTCATCGGGGTATTTATCCACCCAATAGCCGCAGAGGAAAAAGGTGGCGCGTACATCGTTGTTTTTCAGTATTTCAAGCAAGGTATCGGTGTCGTCTGCGCCCCAGGCGGCATCAAAGCTTACGGCAACTTTTTTTTCGCCCTTTGTGTCAACACAGTAAACAGGCAGCTGTTTTTGTGCGGCTGACGTCGCTGCGGCAGGATAAAACCTTGCTGTCAGTATCGGACGTATTACCCCCGTTGTAAGCGCTGCGGCGGCAATAAAACCTATAGCTGCAACGATAGTTTTTTTGCGTTTGAAAATTTTTTTGTACATAAAGTACTCCTTTTAAAAATGTGTTTGTAAAAAATATATGAATCATAAATGAAAAAAATTAAAATAAAACATTATTTAGCAGAGTTTTCGACGGTTTTTTGTACAATGAAAAAGCGTAAAATCAAATATAATCGATTGACAAAATCGTCGTTTAAGTGTAAAATCATATATTGATACGATTTTTTTTAAAATAAAAAAATAAGTTTTTTTATTAAGAAAAATGCGCCTTGCATAAAATACGGGAGTTGGTCTCGGGATATGTGCAAATTTCGGAAAGGGCAGAATTTTATGAGTGATATTAAAACGGAAAAACACGAAAGACCGCGCAAAAAACTGGAGCGTTGGAAAGTTATATCGTTTATTTTGGTGATATATGATATATTGGCTATCCATATATCTTACTTTATGGCCTTATGGGCGAGACACGATTTTATCTATTCGTCCATACGCGATGATTTTTTATATAGATTTTATGCTTTTGTGCCGATATATTCGCTGATTTGTGTAGTTATATTCTGGCTGTTCAATATGTATAAAATGGTGTGGAGATTTGTCAGCTATAACGAGCTGATAAGGTGTATAGAAGCCTGCGCGGTAACGACACTGGGCCATGCGATACTTATAAACATTACAGTCGGAAGAATGCCGATATCTTATATATTTTGGGGTGCTATAATACAGTTTATACTGGTAATAGGCGTAAGGTTTTTCTATCGTTTCTGGCTGTATGAATTATCAAGGCGAAGCGGTGCAAAGATGTCGCAAAGCAATGTTATGCTTATCGGTGCGGGTTCTGCGGGACAGATGATACTGCACGATATCATAAACGCAGAAAAAGTTACGGACAGGGTAGTGTGCATAATCGATGACAACCCCAACAAATGGGACAGGACTATCGACGGCATACCTATCGTAGGCGGCCGCGAAGATATACTTTACAATGTTAAAAAGTACGATGTAGACAAGATATTTTTTGCGATACCCAGTGCAAGAGCCGAGGTAAGACGCGATATTCTCAATATTTGCAGCGAAACGGACTGCGAGCTGAAACAGCTGCCCGGTATGTACCAGTTTGTGCTTGGTCAGGTGACTGCAAGTGCAATGAAAGACGTATCGGTCGAGGACCTTTTGGGCAGAGACCCCATAAAGGCGGATATGCAGGAAGTGTTTGATTTTATCAACGGCAAGACCGTGCTTGTAACGGGCGGCGGCGGATCTATCGGAAGCGAACTTTGCCGACAGATAGCGGCGCATACGCCCAAAAAGCTTATCATTTTTGATATTTACGAAAATAATGCTTACGACATACAGTTGGAACTTAAAGAAAAATATCCTACACTCGATTTGGAAACATTGATAGGTTCGGTGCGCGACAGCCGCCGTATGTTCAAGATATTTTCGGATTTTCGCCCCGATATAGTTTATCACGCAGCGGCACACAAACACGTTCCCCTTATGGAGGACAGCCCGAATGAGTCGATAAAAAACAACGCGATAGGCACATATAAGACCGCGTATGCCGCAATGGTGCACGGCTGTAAAAGGTTTGTGCTTATCTCTACCGATAAGGCCGTAAACCCGACAAATATTATGGGTGCCAGCAAGCGCCTTTGCGAAATGATAATACAAAGTTTTGATGCAAAGATAAAGGCGGGCAAGGCAGACGAGATACCTCAGCTTTTTACACATACCGATGATGATATTGAAAAAAGAGATCTCAGTCGGGAACTTAAAAATGTCAAAACGGAATTTGTTGCGGTGCGTTTCGGCAATGTGCTGGGCAGCAACGGTTCGGTAATACCGCTGTTTAAAAAGCAGATAGAAAAAGGCGGCCCCGTTACGGTCACTCACCCCGATATTATACGGTACTTTATGACCATACCCGAGGCTGTCAGCCTGGTTATGCTTGCGGGTACTTATGCAAAGGGCGGCGAGATATTCGTGCTGGATATGGGAAGCCCCGTCAAGATAGCGACCCTTGCAAGAAACCTTATAAAGCTTTCGGGCTTTAAACCCGATGTTGATATCAAAATTGAATATACGGGATTACGACCCGGTGAAAAACTGTACGAAGAAAAGCTGATGGCCGAAGAGGGCTTGAAAAAGACGGAAAACGAGCTTATCCATATCGGTTGTCCCATTGCCTTTGACAATGATGAATTTTTGAAAAAGCTTGATGCGCTTATGCAGGCTGCGTACAATAACCGCGATGATATCCGCGAAATGGTCGAGGATATGGTCTCTACCTATCATCCCGCATAAAAAAAGGATGTCCGCTTTAAGTGGACATCCTCTTTTTTTATCTTTATAAAAATCAATATCAGCCGATAAGATCCATAGTGTCCTGAGCGATCATAAGTTCCTCGTTTGTGGGGATAAGAAGTGCGCGAACCTTTGAATCGGCTGTTGCAAAGTCAAGTTCTTTGCCGCGCTGAGCGTTCTTTTCGGGGTCGATCTTGAGGCCGAGGAATGAAAGATATTCGCAGATAGCAGCTCTGTGGCCCGAGTTGTTTTCGCCGATGCCCGCCGTAAATACGATAGCATCAACACCGCCTAAAGCAACTACATAAGAACCGATGTATTTTGCGATCTGATATCTGAACATTTCAAGAGCAAGTTTGCAGCGTTCGTCGCCGTCGTTCATACCCTGTTCAACATCGCGGAAGTCGCTTGAACGGCCTGAAACACCGAGAATACCCGATTTTTTGTTCATAATCGTGTCTATCTGTGCGGGTGTAAGATTTTCCTTTTCCATAATGAAAGGTACGATAGCGGGGTCGATATCGCCGCAGCGTGTACCCATCTCAAAACCTGCAAGAGGTGTAAGACCCATTGATGTGTCGATTACCTTACCGTCCTTAACAGCCGCAAGTGATGAGCCGTTGCCAAGGTGGCAGGTGATTATCTTTGTGCCCTCTGCCTTGCCGCCAAGCATAGCGATAGCG
>CAMNCZ010000109.1 GCA_946534775.1 uncultured Eubacteriaceae bacterium | reverse complement strand
AGTCGGCGCAAGTAAACGCCCAAAGTCCAAAGACTTTTGTCGTTTACTATAATATATCAAAAACGAGGGTGCTGCATAACGCGGCACCCTCACATTTAAAATTTGCGCGAATAATGCAAAGAAACCAAAAAGACCTTGCCGAGAGTAGCCCGGTAAGGTCTTTTAAAGTGGAGAGTTATCTAAAAGTCAACTTTTAGCGTAGTTTTACGAGAAGTACCAGTAGTCAAACTCCATATTGCCGCCGAATACAAAGTAAAGGTCTTTTGTGCCGCTTACATTGTCAACGGGAACCGTGATATCGGTGAAGGATGAACCTGCGGGTACCTGAACATAACCTATTGCACTGCCGCTTTCGCTGCCTGTGCATATCTTTATTGCGGCACCGCTTGAAGATTTTGCCCTTACTGTTATTTTTGATGTACCTTTCGAGAAGTTTACACCCTTAATGCCGATCCAGTCGCCTTTTTGTATGTCGGTAACTACGGTGTCGCCCGTGCCGCTTACATTTATGCCGCTTTGACGGCTGATGGTCTCGGCCTGTACCTTTGAGTAGGGGTTAAGCGTTTTAAGCTGCGATACGCCCGCTTTATTGCCGCTTACCTGGCTGAGTGCCGTGCCGTTTGTGTTAAGCGCGTTTACCATAGGGCTTCTGTAGCCGCCTGCGCTTGCGGAAATGTTGTAAACATCTTCCATAAGGCGTGTATGGTAGAAGAGGTAAAGCCTGCCGTTAAGTTCAACTATGCTGTGGTGGTTGTTGCCGCCGCGGCCGTCGATAGCGTAAGTGCTGCCGAGTACCTGTCCGCCGTAAGTGTACGGACCCATCGGATTGTCGGCTACCATATACTGTATGCAGCCGCCGCCCATACCGTAGGGATTGCCCGATGTGTTAAAGTTTGAACAGTAGGTGTAGTAATATTTGCTGCCTATCCTGTTTATGCCCGAATCCTCGAAAAGATACGGAGGATTTAGTGTCTGCGGTGTGCCCGCAAGGCTTATCATATCGCTGCCGAGTTTTACTATTCTTGCCGTACCGGGGTTTGATTCCTTGCCCGAAGGTACGCCGCCGCCGAAGCAAAGATAGCCCGTACCGTCTTTATCCACCATAACTGCGGGGTCGAAAAGCCAGGTTACGTTGCCGCAGTTGGCGGTGCTGCGCGTTATAAGTGCGTGGCCGAGAGGATCGCTCCAGGGGCCTGTGGGGCTGTCGGCCGTGATAACGCTCACGCCGTTGCCGCCGTTGCAGAAATACATAAAGAATTTTTCTTTGCCGTTTATTGTTTTATGCGCTGCGCAGGGTGCCCAGGAACAGGTGGCCCATTTTGCAACACCGTTTGAACCTGCGACCTGTACGCTGCCGTGGTCGGTCCAGTTTACCATATCATCGGAAGAGATGATGTTTATTTTGTTGATCTTTGAAAACGTGTTTTCTTTGATCTTGCCGTCGCTGCCGTATTCAAGCACGTCGTTTGTCATATAAACATAAACCCTGCCGTTGTATTCCATAACACCCGGGTCTGCGCCGAAACGCTGTGTGTAAAGCGGGTTGTTGTTTGAACTGTCCTTGAAACTCCAACCGGGTTTTACGGAAGAGAACAGGCTGTTCATAGCGTTTCTGTCGGGTGCGGAAGTTGTTGTGTTGTTTGTATTTGTATTTGTATTTGTATTGTTGCTTGCAGCTGCGCTTGCGCCGCCCGAGATGGTTGTCCCGGGTTTTGCGCCTATAACTTCGTCCATAAAGTATTCGCAGTTTGTGCTGCCTGTTTCAACATACAGATACATATCCGATGCGCCCGAAGGTATCGTAAAGTTTTTGTTTGCAAGCTGTGTCCAGACGTCTTTTTGTACCGTCGCTTCGGCTATTGTTGCGTAATGTGTTGTGCCGCCTGCATTGTACTGCAATTTAAAGTAGAAAGGCTCGGTTGCGTTGCCGCTGATGTATTTTACGTTTGCGCTGAAACTGTAAGCGCTGCCCGGTTTAAATACATTGCTGTCAAGCGCCTTCTGTGCGCCGTTCCAGGTTGCCGTTCTGTCTTTTATCCTTAAAGACCTGATGCCCACAAATGCCTGCGAAGTGTTTGTGGAAACATTTGCATCGCCTCTTGCACCCCAGTTTTCCTTGCCGCCTTCAAAGGTGTAGTCAAAGTACCAACCGTATGAATTGGGCTGTGTGTTTGTGTTTGAGTTGTTGTTGGTATTTGTATTGGTATTAGTGTTAGTATTAGTATTAGTATTTGTATTAGTATTAGTATTAGTATTAGTATTAGTGTTTGTGTTTGTGCTTGAACCGCTGCCCGGAAGAGAACCCGTCGTATCTATCTGTATTTTATAGATATTTATGCCGTTTCTTACGGAATAGAGGTAAAGAGTGCCGTTGCCGTTTATGGTCACTTCGTTGGTCGAAAGTGAATTTGTAACGTTCATAGAACCTACCTGCCGGCCGCTGTCGTTTACAACCGCAAGCGTTCTTGTGTCGGAACCCGTGGTTTTTGCGGTAACTTTAAGTGTTGTGGAACCGCTTACGGGTATTGCTACCGCGCGGTATGTCGTGCTTCCGCCGCCGCCCAGTGCCAGGCAGTAATTGTATGTAGTGCCGTTAAGTGTCTGGGGCGCAGACGGTACGGAAACGGGCTTGCTGCTTGTAGCAAGTATCTTGATACCGTCGATAGTTACGCTGTCTGTTATTGTACGAAGGCCGTTAAACTGTGTATCGGAGAAATTCCAGCTTTTTGATACCTTTGTACCGTTTGTGTTAGTATTTGTGTTAGTATTTGTATTTGTGTTTGTATTAGTATTGTTGTTATTGTTAGTGTTATTGTTATTGTTATTGTTATTGTTATTGTTGCTGCTGCTTGTGTTTGAACTGCTGCTGCCCGCACCCGAAATGCTTGTGCCCGAAACCGCAGCTATCGCTTCGTCCATAAAGAAATCGCAGTTTGAACTTGCGGTCTCAACATAAAGCTGCATATTGCTTGCCCCCGATGGGATAGTGAAGTTTTTGTTTGCAAGCTGTGCCCAGCTGCCTTTTTGTAAAGTGCCTTCGGCTATTGTTGCGTAGTTTGTTTTGCCGTTTGCATCGTACTGAAGTTTAAGATAGAATGTTTCCGATGCATTGCCGCTTGTATATTTTACATTTGTGCTGAAACTGTATGCTTTGCCGGGAACATAAGTTGCCGTGTCAAGTGCTTTCTGTGCGCCGTTCCAGGTTGCTGTTCTGCCCGAAACATAAAGCGATTTGCTGCCTACATAGTGTTCGCTTGAAGACGATGCTACGCTTGCCGAGCCGCGGCCTTTCCAGTCGTCCGTGCCGCTTTCAAAAGCGCTGTCAAAGTACCAGCCGTAGCTGTTGGGCTGTGCGGCGCTGCTTGAATTGCTGCCGGTATTGCTTGAACTGCCCGAACCGTTGCCCCACTGAGACGACGGAACCATACTCATAAGTGTGTTGTAAGCTGTCTTGGGTTGGAAACTGCTGTTGTAAAGCAAAGGATTGCTTCCCGCATCGTTATTCATATTTACCCAGGAGTGAGCATCATCTATACCCCAAACACATACGGCAGTTACCTTGCCCTTTGAACCGCTGTTGTTTACGTTCATAGCAGCCTGGAATATAGCCTTGTATTTTTGTGCCTGGTCATAGTCGGAGTAATTTCCGCTTGGTGTTTTTATGTCGATATCAAGCTCGGAGATGTGCACCTCGCAGCCGATGCCCGCATACATCTGAAGGGCTTTTGTATAGTTGTTTATGCCCGTAAATCCGTTTGCGCCGTCTGCCGCGATATGCGACTGCATACCGATACCGTCAAGAAGTCCCTTGCTGTAAAGCGATTTACACATATTGTATATGGAATCGCGCTTGTGGTCCCAATATTCGTTGTAATCGTTGTAGAAAAGCTTGCAGCCGCTCGGTGCGTATCTTCTTGCGTAGGTATAAGCCTTTTCCACAAAGCTGTTGTCACCGTATATCTGTACCCAGGGTGATTTTCCGTTGCCAAAGCCCGGCGCCCTCGAACCGCCGTTGTATTTTGTGCGGTTTGAATCGTCGCTTATACATTCGTTGCAGATATCGTAGCAGTAAAGGTTAAGACTCGGGTACTGGCTTTTTATAGTGGAAAACATATTTTTTATGTAGCTTTCCATACGTTTGTCCATTGTCGATTTTGATACCCAGTTGTTATTTTTGTTGTAGCCCTCTTTAAAGAACCACTCGGGTGTCTGGCTGTACCATACCATTGTGTGACCGCGCATACCGATATTGTTTTTAACGCAGAAATCCATAATAGCCGCTGCGCCGCTGCCTATCTGTACGCCTACATTGTCGCCGCTGCATTTCCACTGAACAAGCGTTGCATCGGGTTTCAACTCGTTTTCACACGTTACGGAGTTGAAGTCCTTTAAAATAATGGCTGTTGCCTTGCTGTTTGACATAAGGCTTGCGGGAACTGCCGTACCTACTTTAAAATAACGTGCAAACTCGTCTTTAAGGCCCTTGTCTGCCGCATATACAAGGCCGCTTTCGCCCCTGTAAGTTACTGTTACATCGTCAAAGGCAAAGTCCTGCGCGCTGTCTGATGTGATAAACAACGTAAGGTTTATACTGCCCTTCGGTGCTTTAAATTTTGCCGAAAGGTCTGTCCATTCGCCCGCTTTCACATCTTTTTCTGCAATAACTTTGCTTGAATATTCGCCGCTTTCGGGATCGAGCCAACGGAGTGTAAGATAAAATCTGTCCGCCTCGTTTCCCTTAACTTTTACATTATAATTATATTTTACCCCGCCCTCAAGATAAAAGCCTTTTTCCGAAACTGCGCCGTCGCTGCCGCTTTGTCTGTTTGATACATACATTGCGCGTGAACCGTTCGTTTCATCCTGTGCCGATGTTATCTCGGCACTGCCGCTTGCACACCAGCCTTCGTAGGTGTACTCAAAGTCGTTTGAAACGGCTGCCGTCACAACGCTTGTGCCAAAGCCCGCAAACGAACCGCTGAAACACATTGCTGCTGTAATTGCCGCTGCGACTTTTCTGAATTTCGCTCTTTTAAATTTCATTTTGATCCTCCTCTAATCAAATTTTAATTTTCCTATAGGTTAATTGTAATATATCATAAAACTTTATTCAATCGATTTTAAAAAAATCAATTAACAAGATTTTGGTAAATTTATAATAATTTTCCCTAAAACTCTGCCACCGTGTCAGGGTTTTGGGCTTTGTGCGAAATGACACGCAGACAGCGGGGCGCGAGGTAATTTTAAGGCTGTTTGGTTCAACTTG
>CAMNCZ010000108.1 GCA_946534775.1 uncultured Eubacteriaceae bacterium | reverse complement strand
AGAAGCTTCAGGACAACTTCCAGACACTTATGAGTGCAATTATCAAGGCTAAGCCCGCTGCTGCAAAGGGTACTTATTTAAAGAGTGTTGCTCTTTCAACAACTATGGGTCCCAGCGTTAAGGTAAACGCTGCCAAGATCTCCGAGTAATTACACAATTTTAAGCCCGTCACTTTGGCGGGCTTTTTTGCGCAAATTTTTATTGATTTTTTTTATTTTATAGATTATAATTAAGGCAAAGGGAAATATAATTTTATACGGGGTTTTTATGGGCGAAAAAGATATTACGGAAAAACGGCTTGAAAGTTTTAATGATGTATTTTCTGATATAATAAATGTTCTTGTATTTGACGGGGAGGAAACCGTAAAAGAAGATCAGCTTGAGGATTCTGAGACGGGATCGTACTATACGCAGGACAGAAATATACATTCGCAAATAAGAGATGTATCCAAATACTGGAAAGCAAATAATGTGATATTCACTTTATTTGGGTTGGAAAATCAAACGGAAATAGACAAGGATATGCCATTCAGAGTCATCGGCTATGACGGTGCTGCATACAGAAATATGCTTGTTGATGATAATGCACAGCGTTATCCGGTTATAACCATTGTGCTTAATTTTTCAAACAAAAGGTGGACAAAATACAACAGTATTCGTTCGTGTCTGGATGTAAATGAAAAGCTTGCTTCATTTATAAGCGATTATAAGATAAATATTGTCGATATAGCATTTTTGCCCGAGGAAACTATACATAAATTCAAAAGTGATTTTAAGATAGTAGCGGATTATTTTGTACAGCAGCGAAAAACTGGTTCTTATATACCGATGGATGAAAAAACAAAGCATACTTGGGAACTGCTTATGCTTATGAGCGCACTGACAAAGGATGAACGTTATATAGATACATATTTTAAAGAGCATAGAGAGGAGGGCTTGACTATGTGTGATGTGGTAGATCAATTTGTTGAAAAAGGTATGGAAAAAGGCATGGAAAAAGGCAGATATGAGGGGGAGATATCCACAACGGTCAGACTGATGAAAAATTTGATAGAGAAAATGCATATCAGTGTGGATGAGGCCTTTTCGATGCTTGGTGTAGCGCCTGATATGCAGGCAAAATGCAGGCCGCTGTTAGCCAATAATGCGTAACGAATATCATTTAAGCCCGTCACTTTGGCGGGCTTTTTTGCGCAATAAAAAAGAGAACGCACAAAACGTTCTCTTAATTATTTTAACATTATTTTCTGCCGTACTTTTTGTTGAATTTATCAACACGACCGCCTGCATCAAGAAGAAGCTTCTGGCTGCCTGTGTAGAACGGATGGCATTTGGAGCAAACTTCGACTCTGATCTCTTCCTGAGTTGAGCCTGTAACAAATTCGTTACCGCAGTTGCATTTTACTTTTGCCTGAAAATACTGTGGATGTATTCCTTCCTTCATTTTTCGCACCTCTTTCGTTAAATTAGGATACATTTTGGCATCCCGGGGTTTCACAACATAAAATATTATAGCACATCTCGTGAGTGATTGCAAGCATTATTTGAAAAAAATTTTTGATTCCGTAAATTCTATAAACTGCAATATACTATTTATTAATTCGCTTGCCATAAATATTATTGTATATTGAAAAAAATCAGACTTTGGTGTATAATTATCATATATAGAGTGTTAAGATTGGATGATAAAGATATGAATATTTTTAAAAGACTTTTAAACATGCTGTACAGCGCCGCTCAGCCAAATGTCTGCCACTATATAGACCAACTGGAGATTATGGGCGGACGTGTTAGCGTGCGCGGCTGGATATTCAATAAAACCGCCGCTTTTACAAAGGCGGAAATTTGTTTTGAATGTGCGGGAGAAGTACGCACTTTTCTGCTTGATCTTGCCGAAAGACAGGATGTGCGCAGCGCTTTTGACAACGAAAACGCACTTTACAGCGGCTTTGATTTTACAGCCGCATACAGTGCACCCGAAAGCGTAAAAATATATATAAAGGGTACAAGCCCCGAAGGTGACGAAATTGTCAATATTTGTGAAGCGCCCTCCTGCGGCATTGGTTTTTCCGTAAGCCGCATTATTGCGGGATACGGCGATTTCACCGATTTTCACAACAATTATTTTTCCGCGGATATTCCAAAAATACCCGAAGAGATCTACAATTACAGTTTTGATGTTATAGTTCCCGTTTACAACGGTTACGATTTCCTTGAACCGCTGCTTGAGTCTATACAAAAGACTAAGCTTAATTACCGCCTTATACTTATAAACGATGCAAGCCCCGACGAACGTGTGCTGCCGCTGTTGACAAAATATGCCTCGGAACACGAAAACACGGTGCTTATAGACAATAAGGAAAACCTTGGCTTTGTACAGTCCGTAAACAAGGGACTTATGCTTGGTGAAATGCACTGCGCCATTGTAAACAGTGATGTATTTCTGCCCGAATTATGGCTTGAAAGGCTTATGCTGCCCATTATTCTTGACGGCGGCACAGCCTCGACCACACCTTTTACCACCTGCGGCACTATCTGTAGTTTTCCCGATTTCTGCGCGGATAACGAAATTTTTATGGGTCTTTCCGTTGACGAGATCGATCGGGTATTTATGCATTTTAAACCGCGTTACAGCGCAATGCCCACAGGTGTAGGCTTTTGTATGGGTATGAACCGAAACGTGCTTGAAAAGATAGGTGCACTTGATGCACAAACTTTTTACAAAGGCTACGGTGAAGAGAACGACTGGTGCCAGCGTGCAATAAAAGCAGGCTTTAAAAATGTGCACACCGAAAACCTGTTTGTCTATCACAAACACGGCGCAAGTTTTCCTTCCGAGGACAAAAAACGCTATATAGAACGCAATTTAAAGCTGCTTAACGAAAGGCACCCGGGCTACGATGCCGATGTACAAGCCTATATCAAATCCGACCCTGCTTCACCGTACCGTGAATACGCAAAACTTCTGCTTATGTCCGAAAAAACAGACAAAAACATCGTTATGTTCGATCACGCCTGGGGCGGCGGCGCAAATTCCTACAGCAAGCGCCGCATAAACACCGAAGTTTCAAACGGTTACGGCGTAGTTGATGTTATTTTCGACTCCGACGGTATGTATGCAAAATATATCACAAAATACGGCGAATGTGGGTTCACGCTTGACGGTTTTTCTGCCCTTGACAAGTTTTTGGATATCGTCAAAAACATTGAATATATCCTTATAAACGAACTTGTTTCGGCCGCCGACATCTATTCGGCGCTTGAATATATAAAAACGCTTAAATCGCGCCTTGATACAAAGCTTTATATGCTCGGACACGATTTTTATTCCTGCTGTCCTTCAATATATCTTATAGACAGCAGCGGAAAACACTGTTTCAAGCCCGATGCCTCCGTCTGCGAAGAATGTATGAAAAACAATGCCGACAGTTTCAACAAAAAATACGGAACTATGCAAAAATGGCGCAAAAGTTGGGGCGATTTTCTTGCTTTATGCGATGAAATAACCGTTTTTTCCGAAAACAGCAAAAGCTATTTTATGCATTGGTACCCCAATTTAAAAAATATCACGGTGCTGCCGCATACGGTTGACTATATCCCCGTTATACCACCCTATCCCACCGATAAAAACAGGCTTACAATAGGTATACTGGGCAATTTTATGCGTACAAAAGGTTCCCGTGTCGTAATTGAGATGCAGGATATAATAGACAAAAATTCACTGCCCGTTGATATAGTTGTCATTGGCGAAAATCTTGATACAAAAACACATAATTCGCTTAAAATACTTGGCAGATACAAACCCGACGATATTCCTAAAATTTTTGCGGAAAACAAAATAGATATCGTGTTTATCGCCTCTATCTGGCCCGAGACTTTTTCTTACACCACTCAGGAGGTCATAAATATGTCCGTTCCCATAGCCTGCTTTGATATAGGCGCACCTGCGGAAAGAGTATCGAAATACGAAAAAGGGCTTGTTATACCCGAAATGTCGGCCGAAGCCGCATTAAAGGCAATAAGCGAATTTACGAAAAAAGGCGGAGCTGCAAATGGCTGAACTTGATTTAAAATTTTATGAAAATACAGATACCTACTCCGACGGCGATATTGAAAATACTTTGCTTGAATTGGCGGAAAACGGCTTTGATATCACAAAAAGCGACAAGGTCTATCCTTTTGCGGTTGCCTACCATTTTTCGCCCGAACGCGAAAACATTTTAAACTGGTATCCTTTCAAAAAAACGGATGTATGTCTTGAAATAGGTGCGGGCTGCGGCGCAATAACGGGTATGCTGTGCGAAAAATGTGCAAGTGTCGTTTCGGTCGATATTTCAAAAAGACGGTCAAAAATAAACTATGCACGTCATAAAGATATAGATAATCTTACAATATACGCAGGCAATATCCAAAAAATGGAATTTACCGAAAAATTCGATGCAGTCGTTCTTAACGGTGTTTTTGAGTATGCGCTTAGTTTTATCCACACCGATACGCCGTACATCACTCTGCTTGGACTGGCCAAGAGCTTTTTAAAGCCAAGCGGCAGGCTTTTTATCGCTATAGAAAACCGTATTGGCCTTAAATATCTTAACGGTGCGGCAGAAGACCATACAGACAATTATTTTTTGGGTATGAACGACTATGCGGGCAACGATTCCGTGCGTACCTTCACCAAAGAGGAAATAACCGAGCTTGCAAACGCAGTCGGCTTTACGGCGCAGCGGTTTTATTACCCCTACCCCGATTATAAATTTCCTTCCGAAATATTTACCGACAGCACCGTCAACCACGGTTTCGGCACACCTTATATGAACCTCAATTCACGCAGCTTCGGGCTTTACAGTGAGCAGCGTATGTCGGCCTCGCTTTGTAAAGAGGGCATAATGGGGCATTTTGCAAACTCGTTTTTAGTTGAACTTGCCTTTGAAAGCTGCGATACAACGGTTGATTATGTGAAGATAAATTCACTCAGAAAACCCGAATTTCGCATAATGACCATACTTGGCCGCGACAATGAAAAATTTGCGCTGAAACTGCCTGCTTGTAAAGAGGCAAAGGCACATATCGAAAAGATGAATGTCGAAAAAAACATTTATCCAAACGGTATTTCTTCCCTTAAAGCCCAAAATTACAAAAACGGCCTTAAATATCCGTTTCTTACGCAAAAAAATCTTGTTGATATAATAAGCGAAAGTACGGAAGAACTGCCCGTAAGCAGTGAATTGAAAAAATTTTTCTCAAAATTTAAAATAGAGAACGCTGTATATGATACGGATGAATTTAAAAACGTTTTCGGAGATGTAAAAAGTGAGGTTTGTGAGTGTATACGCCCCGCAAATATCGACC
>CAMNCZ010000107.1 GCA_946534775.1 uncultured Eubacteriaceae bacterium | reverse complement strand
GTTGGCAGAAAAATAATTATTTAAAGGCCGCAGGTTCTCCTGCGGCTTTTTTATGGATAAAAAAACGACCGTTTTTGCACGGTCGGTTTTTATGGATCGTTGAAAATTAGATGCCAAAGTAGCTGTCGGAAGAACCTTCGCCGTTAAATACATAGTAGCATTTGCCTTCCTCGGGTTTGCAGTAAAGTTCTACACTCTGAAGATCTTTTACTTTATTGCCGTCATTTTTCCAAATTTCTTTAGCTGTTTCAAGAAGAGATTTTGTATCGATCTGCTTGCCTGAAAATTCTACATATAATTCTGATTTCATTTGTAGTAATCCCCCTTAAAAATTTAAGTATTATAGTTACAGATAAATTAGTTTATCTATTTCACATTTTACTAAATTTTTTTTATTTTGTCAATATTTTCACAAAAATACCGCAATATATCCAATATATTTTTTACACTTATGTATTATTTTCGTCATTATATAAAATCTCTGCACGGGAAATTGATATTTCATAAGCAATTTTTTCAATTATCTCCGTATCGGATAACTTTTTTTGATATTTTCGTGACTGCATTCTGCCCGTTATTTTTATATTGTCACCTATTGAAAGACGGCTTGCGAAAACGGCATTTCTGCCCCAGCATATACAGGGTATGTAGTCGGATTTGTTGTAACCGCGGTTTACCGCAAGTAAAATATCGGCAATTTTTCTGCCGAAGGGGGTGGTGCGGCAGATGCAGGGTTTGCAGATAAAACCGTTCAACTCAATATTGTTTTGCGGGTCCTCGTCATCTTCACAGCGCAATATATCCCGCGCAAACAGTGTCAGAATAAGGTGTGTACGCCCGTCGTTATAGCTGTTGTAGGAACGTATCTGTCCGATTATCTTTATTGTGTCGCCAAGCGCAAGCGAGCCGTCAAGCAGTCTTTCCGATACCGTAACGGGCAGGACATCGCTTGTGCCGCTGAGTCTTTCACTTTCAAGCATAAATGTAAAAAATCTTTCTCCGTAAGCTTCGTGACTGAATGTAAATGCACTTGCTATCATTCCGCTTATAACGGCGTAATTTGTAGTAGCTTCCATTAATATACTCCCCTCGTAAAATGTTTTCATACGTTAAATTTTATTCGGCGTGAGAACGATTTATGCATTTTACAAAATGGAACTTATAAAATTTAACGGCATAAAACCGCAGAAATTTTTTTTATTTATTGAAATTTGTTTTATTATGTGATAGAATAAAAATAGACAATAAATATTACAGAAAGATTACAATTATATGAAAATTTTATTTTTTTTATAAAAATTGTATAAATTTCTCTTTTATTTTTTTCTGTTTTGTTGTACAATAAATTTAGGGTACTGTATGATGCGCTGCATCTTATATAGGTACAACAATAAGGGTTAAGTGTTTTAAGGGTAAAAATAAAGAAGAAGGAGCTGGGGAAAATGATCTCTAATCAGATACTGCAAAATACTATTGACGGTCTTAAAAACATTACAAGAAGAGAATTGAGCGTTGTTGAGCGCGAGGGAAAAATAGTTGCCACCACAGAGGAAGAAATGGTGAATGCAACAATAGACAATCTTGGCATTTTTGTAGCAAGCCCCGCCGAAAATCAGCTTGTACAGGGATATCAGTATTTTAAAGTTTTTGATAACGGCGCGACAGAATACATTGTTATGATAAAAGGCGAGGATGAGGAAACTTACCGTATCGGCAAAATTACGGCTTTTCAGATACAGAATTTGCTTGTGGCCTACAAGGAAAGATACGACAGAGACAACTTTATCAAAAATCTTCTGCTGGATAATCTTCTGCTTGTGGATATCTATTCAAGGGCAAAGAAACTTCGTATTGAAAACAATGTACGCCGTATAGTTTATCTTATAGAGACCGAAATAGACAAGGATCTTAACGTGGTCGAAATAGTGCGGGGAATTTTCCCGACAAAGCAGAAGGACTTTGTAACTGCGGTTGACGAAAAGAGCATTATCCTGGTAAAGGAACTTAAATTAAAAGATACAAAAGAGGATATAGAGAACATTGCAAAATCGATATATGATACACTTGTTGCCGAAACAATGAGCAATGTATATGTTGCTATCGGTACAGCCGTAATGGATCTTAAAAATGTATCGGCATCGTACAAAGAGGCTAAAATGGCGCTTGAAGTCGGCAAGATATTTGAGGAGAGCCAGAATGTTGTCAATTACGAACAACTCGGTATCGGCCGTCTTATCTATCAGCTGCCTATCCCGCTTTGCCGTATGTTTATAAACGAGGTGCTTCACGGCCTTTCGATGGACCAGTTTGACGATGAAACACTTACCACCGTAAATAAATTCTTTGAATATAATCTGAATGTGTCCGAGACATCACGTCAGCTTTATATCCATAGAAATACGCTTGTTTACCGTCTTGATAAATTACAGAAGATGACAGGGCTTGATTTAAGAAACTTTGATGATGCCATCATCTTTAAGGTAATGCTTATGGTAAGCAAATATATGAATAATAAAGATAATTTTATATATTAAACCAAGTTCAAATGTCTGTCTCTCTTTTCGGGGGCAGACATTTGATATCTGTGAAAAGTTTGTATATTTATGTAAAATACAGGCTTTTCAGGGATATTTATGGGTGAAGATTGGGGACTTGTGCGCATTTTGCGCTATAGAGAGGATGATACGATTGATAGATATAGAAAACGTTACCAAGATCTATGAAAACGGTGCTATCGGCGTTAAAGAAATGAACCTGCATATCGATGCGGGGGAATTTGTTTTTGTTGTAGGTACATCGGGTTCGGGTAAATCTACATTTATGCGTATGCTGCTTAAAGAGGTGGATCCCACAACGGGCAGCATTATTGTTGACGGACAGGACATTACGACCCTTAAACGCCGTGAAATACCGCTTTTCAGACGTAAAATAGGCGTTGTTTTCCAGGATTTCAGGCTTTTGCCGTCAAAAACCGTGTATGAAAATGTGGCTTTTGCGATGCAGGTAGTTGAGGCACCGCCAAAGCTTATAAGGCGTACTGTGCCGCAGGTTTTGAGTATGGTTGGGCTGCATAAAAAGGCCAAGGCATACCCGAACCAGCTTTCGGGCGGCGAACAGCAGCGTGTTGCGCTTGCACGCGCCATTATAAACAAACCGCCTATTCTTCTTGCCGACGAGCCTACGGGTAATCTTGACCCCGACACGGCGTGGGAGATAATGGAGATACTTGAAGATATCAATATGCGAGGAACAACGCTTGTTGTGGCGACACACGCAAAGGATATAGTGGACAAAATGCAAAAACGTGTTGTCACCATAAAAAAAGGCGTTGTGCAGAGAGACGTACAGGAAGGCGGTTACGGCGATGAAATTTAGGACTTTTCAGTTTCATCTGGAACAGGGCATAAGGGGTCTTTTGAAAAACGGTATTATGTCGCTTGCTTCCATCGGTATTGTAGGTGCCTGTATTTTTATTGTTATAATCTCGCTTTGCGTTGCATTTAATATAGACTCCATTTTGCAGCAGATAGAAAACAATATCGGTATAGAGATATTTTTTGGCAATGAGCCAACCGAAGAACAGATAGCGGGTCTGGAAGAACAGATAAAGCAGCAGCCGCACGTTGTCAGCGTTACATACAATTCTTATGATGATGCGCTTGATAAGGCCAAGGAAAAACTCAATATGGAGTCTCTTGAGAGTCTGAGGGATGACAACCCGCTGCCCAGATCTTTTTATATAAGCCTTGACAGCATAAAGGCACAAAAAGCTTTTATAGAATATCTCGGTAATTTGCAGATGTCTTTTGAGGCGCAGTTTTTAGCGGAACACAACGCGGCTGAAGCGGAAGCGGCAACCGAGCAGACGACTGTTTTGACAGCCGAGGCAACCGCAGGCGCGGAGGGCGAAACTGCGGCGGTATCAGCCGATCTTTCGGTTGAACAGGCATCCGAACAGGTACAGGAAATAACCACGCAGGATATAAATGCAGGCCTTAATATTGGCGAACACGGCTATACCTTCCGCGGCATTGAAAAAATAATGCATGCGCAGGGTGCTACAAGCACGCTTGCGGCTATTGATACGGTGGTGCGTATTGTAAGCCTGATACTGGTGATACTGCTTTGTGTGGTTTCGGTCGGCATTATTATGAACACTATCAAACTTACCGTTTTTATCAGAAAAAACGAGATAAGCATTATGAAATATGTCGGCGCGACAGACTGGTTTATACGCTGGCCGTTTATTATCGAAGGCTTACTGATAGGTATAATCGGTGCGGCGATACCGTGCATTATATCGTCGTACAGCTACGATAAGGTCGTTACGGTCATATATGACAAGGCGCCGATAATCAAAAAGCTTTTTGTATTTGTTGAAGGCAGAGAGATATTTGCCATCATTATACCGATATCACTGCTTATAGGTGCGCTGCTTGGTGTTATCGGCAGTGCCAATGCAATAAGAAAGCATCTTAATGTATAATATTTTGGATATAATAAATTTGTTTTTAATGTGAAAGGAAGTAATTTCTTGAACGGAAAGTTTTGGCCGTCGGCTGCTGCGTTTGCTTTAACGACAGTTTTTGCCGCAAATGCAGTGGGCGCGGAAACAATAAATGAACTTAAACAGCAAAGCCAGGGTATCAGAAGCAAGATAACGGATGCCAAAAGTCAGTTAAACAGCGTTATCAGCCAAAAAGAAGATACCCAAAGCGAGATAAGACAGCTTGACAGCGAACTTGCCGATGTGCAGGCGGAACTGGACAGGCTTATAAGGGAACTTGAAGAAACATCACAAAGGCTGGATCTGACCCAGGAGGAACTTGAAAAAGCCACAAACCAGAAAAAAGAACAGTATGAAACGCTTAAACAGCGGGTGCGTATTATGTACGAAAACGGTACGGCGGGTTATCTTGAAACTTTGCTTGATGCGCACGATATGTCGGATTTTTTGCAGAGAATGGAATATACCAACCGTATAATGGAATATGACAGAAATCTGCTTGACAGTTTTGAAAAGGTCGAAACGCTTATTTCAACCAGCGTCGACAGAATAGAAGATGACAAAGCGAGACTTGAGGTCCTTCAAACCGAAAGAGAGGAAGAACAGGAACTTCTCAATGACAAAATAGCCGAGAAAAACGAACTTGTCAAAAAACTTGACAGCAGCGAGGAAACTTATCGTGACCAGATATCGGAACTTGAAAGTCAGGATGCCGACATCCAGGCTATGATAAAAAAGAAACAGGCGGCAGCGGCGGCACAGAGTGCATCGAGAAGCAGCGGTGTTTCGCGTGCGTCAAGCAGCTACAGCAGCTATCAGCCAAGTTCGACCATATATGCATCAAACGGAGCAAACTTTATGTACCCCGTGCCGGCATACTCGGGCTATACGCCAAACTCGGGCTATGGCTACCGTTCAAGCCCCATAAGCGGCG
>CAMNCZ010000106.1 GCA_946534775.1 uncultured Eubacteriaceae bacterium | reverse complement strand
TTTCCCTGCCGAAAAGAAAAAATAAAAGACAATTTGCCGCAAAGCGTCGGATTTTGAAGCATTTTCACAAAAATGCTTAGCATAGGAAAAAAAAATGCGCCGCAAAGCGTCGGATTTTTTTATAGGAGGTTATATAACTTATGAATAAATTTTTCAAAACCTTTTTGGCTGCGGCTGTAACCGCGCTGACTTTTGTGTCGGGGGCAAGTGCTGTATCGGCAGCGGTAGAACAGCCGCCCACCGACGAATACGGCAGTTATCTTGTAAGCAATGCAGACCAGCTGGACTGGATATCTATGACCTTTAACAGCGGGTCGGACTCGGTAATGATGGTAAAACTTACCGACGATATTGTTTACAACGAAACACTTAATACAAGTGACAGAACACAAAACAGAAACTGGACACCTATCGGCTATAACAAAATGAATTTTTACGGTGTAATTGACGGTCAGGGCCATAAAATTACGGGACTTTACTGCGGCGGTCAAAAATGCGCGGCACTTGTTGCCTATAACCACGGTTCTATAAGAAACCTGGGTATAGAAGATTCTTATTTTATATCTTCTTTGGTTGATGATACCGCTTATACGGGCGCATTTGCAGCCCTGCACAAAGAAGGCAGGATAGAAAACTGCTATGTTGTAAATACTTACTTGATAGGACCGTATGTTGTAGGCGGTATTGCGGGAATGATCGGTGCAAATGACGGCAGTTCTGCGATAATGAATTCCTGTTATGCGGCACGCTGCAGATATACTCAAAGCAAGAAAAATTGGGATTATGTTGATGCTCTTGCTTATCCGGAAGGTAGCCGCAGTGTAACAAACTGCTACTGGGGTTTGCCCAACAACGCAAGGGTAACAAGTTCGGTCGTGACCGATACTTACAAGTTTACCGAAGACACCGCGACAAATGTAGGTCCTCTCACAACGGGCGAACTTTGCTACAAATTAAACGGCAGTATGAACCCGACATCGGACAACCCCTCGGTCTGGAGACAAAACCTTAACCTCGGTGATGTAAAGGACGAATATCCCGTACTTAATACATCGCATTACAGCGTTTATCTTGATGATACCATTTACACCAACCGCCAGGACGACCCATCCATCTACAACTCGGGAACGGATGAAAACCTTGGCGACGTTGCGACAAACGAAGAGGGTTACTACGAGATATACAGCAGAGAACATCTTTTCCAGTTTGCGGAAATAGTAAACAGCGACCCGACTAAAAAAGATGCAAAAGCAAAGCTGATGAAAGATATCGATGTCAACACAGTAAAAATAGAGGAAGCGGGCAGTTATCAGCCCTGGGTCCCAATCGGCAACATAAATGCGCCTTATAAGGGCGAGTTTGACGGACAGGGCTATGCAATAAACGGCCTTTATGTTGCAAGTGCAGACGAGGAATATGAAAGCGGCGGCTTGTTTGGCTGCATAGACGGCGCTGTAGTAAAAAATATCAAACTGGTCAACTCATATATTTACGCAGGCTCCAAAAATGCCAACGGCAGAAGAGTTTATGCGGGCCCTATTGTTGCAAACGCAAAAAGCGGCACCATATCAAACTGTATGTGCCGTGACAATACCGTTATATCGGAGGAGTCCGCAGGCGGCGTGGTAGGCCTGTTAAGCGGAAACACCGTTTGCAGAAACTGCTATTGCATAAGATGCAGCGTAAAAGGCGACCGCAATTATTCAAACGGCTATGTTGTCGGCACAATGAGTTCGTCAACAGCACCAAGCGGCTGTTTGTATTACCTTACCTGGGGCAGCACGGTAAAAACATACAGCGGTGTAAAGGAACTTCCTCACGGTGATATCGACCTCAGCGGTGAGGCCAATATCGTCGATGCCATAAGAATAATGCTGTATTACGGCTATTACGATGAAAACGACATAATTTATTATGCCGCAGACTATGACGAAAACAGTATTATAGAAGAATATGACGTTGAAAAACTTATTGCCGATATAAGCGGCCTTGAATACTACTAAAATAATGTTAGGAATGATGAATAATGCCTATTAAGGTAGCCGACGCTTTGCCGGCAAAAAAAATATTAAAACAGGAAAGTATATTTGTAATGGATGAAAGCCGTGCCTTTCATCAGGACATAAGGCCGCTTAAAATACTTATTTTAAACCTTATGCCAAACAAACAGCAAACGGAAGTGCAGCTTTTAAGGCTTTTAAGCAACTCTCCCCTACAGGTGGAAGTCAGCTTTATGCACACGCAAAGCCATATATCAAAAAACACTTCCCGCGCCTATCTTGATACGTTTTACCAGACTTTTGACGATGTTAAAAACCAAAAGTACGACGGTATGATAATAACGGGAGCGCCCGTTGAAACAATGCCGTTTGAGGAAGTGAACTACTGGGACGAACTTACCCAAATAATGGAATGGACAAAGACAAACGTTACCAGCACTTTTTATATATGCTGGGGCGCGCAGGCGGGGCTGTATTACCATTACGGCATAAACAAATATCCGCTTGAAAAAAAGATGTTCGGCGTGTTTGCACATACAAAGGTGTACGACCATATAGACCTGCTGCGCGGCTTTGACGATGTATTTTATGCACCCCACTCGCGCCATACCGAGGTACGCGCCGAGGATATCGAAAAGACCGAGGGTATTCGTATTATTGCATCGGGCGAAGAAGCGGGCGTATATATTGTTGCAAGTGATGATATGCGCAAGTTTTTTGTAATGGGTCACAGCGAGTACGAGAAAAACACCCTTGCAAATGAGTATTTCAGGGATAAGGACAAAGGGCTTGAAATAGATATACCCAAAAATTATTTCAAGGACGACGACCCGACAAAGCCGCCTGTTGCACTTTGGAAGGCACACAGCAGCCTTCTTTACACAAACTGGCTCAATTACTATGTATATCAGCTTACGCCTTATGATATAAACAGTATCGGCGGAACACACGAACTGCCGAAAAATTTTGACGAATAAAATTCCGAAAAAAAATTCTTTTTTATTCCATTGATTTTTTTATTGCCTTATGGTATATTAAAAAGTAAGAAGATACTTGTCGAAAGGAGACGGGATTTATGAAAAGTAAAATCAGCACAGCAGCAGTGCTTGCGCTTGCATTGTCTATGTGTATGGGCTCCGCGGCTTATGCGGGCAACTCAAAATATTTTATCGATGTAAACGACGGCAGCTACGGCTGGTCGTCCGATGCGGTGGATTATCTTTGTCTTAAAGGTATTGCAAAAGGTACGGGCGACAACAAATATTCCCCGGGGTTCCCTATCGAACGCGGCGATTTTGTTGTGCTTTTGAACAACAGTTTTGATTTGGGCGAATTCAGCGGCTACAAATACGGTTTCAGCGATGTGCCCGATGATTCTTATTATCATACCGCAATTGTAAATGCAAAAGGTTCGGGCGTTATAACCGATAATTTCTCGTTCTATCCCGAACTGCCCATTATGCGCGGCGATGCTATGGGTATGCTTTACAGGGCTCTTGATCTTAACGGATATATTAAAAACGCAACAACGGATATCTCGATGTACAGCGATGCCGATTCAATAAGGGATATAAACGGCCAGATGGCTGTCGGCACACTTACGCAAATGGGCATTATAAGCGGTAACGGCGGTAAGATACTCTATACCGACCACATGACACGCGCCGAAATGGCAATGATATTTTACAAGACACTTAGTTATATGGAAGAAAATCCCGTTGAAAAGCGTAAGACAGGTTCCGAATCGGAAAGAGCGGTAACAACGGCAAACGGCAAAAAGGTCTCGGCAGCCGAGGCAAGCGAAAAAGCAAACGAAGAAGTTATCGAAAACCCCAATGCCGATATCGTAAGCGGTTTAAGCTCAAAATCAGGCGTTGTTATTGACGGCGAGACCGTAAAGGGTATTGAGGGCTGCGATATCAAGTTACAGTCGGCATCCAAAAACGGCGTTGAAGTTGCCAGAAAAGTAAACGGCACTATCGCAAACTCAACAATACACGCAAAAAGTGCAAATGCCAACGCTGTTTATGTAAACGGCAAGGGTTCGGTAAATATCACCGATTCAAACCTTTACAACTCGGGTTCGGGTTCAACGGTATTAAAGGGCGCACAGGGTTCCGAAATAACCGCATCCAACTGCGATATAAACACAAACACAAAGGGCAGTTATGTCGTTAAAACAGGCGGCAAAGTCACTATAGACAATTCCAAGATATATATCAGCGATGCAAACGGTATCGCATCCGAGGATAACGGCGAGATAAACATAAAAGGCTGTGATATAACCGCAAACGGCGTTTCAAACGGTCTTTTCGTCGGCACAAAGGGTTCCAACCCCGATGACGGCAACACATCCGAGATAAATGTAAGAAATTCAAATATCAGCGGCGACCGTAAAACAGCACTGTTCTATTCGGATAAAAACAATGTTAAGGCTACACTTACAAACTGCTCACTTGACAGGATAGCTTATCTTGTAAACAGCCGTGCAAGCGCTGTTCAGACAGAAAACGTTATCGAGATAACGCTTAATGCGCAGCAGATAGAGGCTGATGTTATCGCTGAGGAATATACCCGCGTTATCATTAACCTTACAAACGGCAGCGTATTAAAGGGCAGCATAAACGAGCAGAACACCGCAAAATATGTGGAAGTAAACGTAGAAAGCGGCAGCCAGCTTGAACTTACAACAAACAGTTATATAGATGTTCTTAAATACAATGATGTAATAGATATTTACGAAAACGGTTATACTATCTACTACGACAAGGACAACAGCAAGAACGATTGGCTGTTTAACGACGATTATCAGCTTGCAAACGGCGGCGTTCTTTCACCCGAGTAAAATAAGGTTTAGTAAAATTTAATTGTGTAAAACCAAAATTAAGTATTGACAAATCCAATTTCAGGGTATATAATCTTATGTATACAAAAAAGCAATGACAAGGACAGTAACTTCACTCACTTATCCACAGAGAGGGCGGTCGGTGCAAAAGCCCGATAAGCGTGAAAGCGAAAACCACCTTGGAGCGGCCTTAATACGGCACGGGTAACTTACGTTATAAAGTTTTTAAGCGGTGCAATGCACAATTTGGGTGGAACCGCGGAATTTTCAAAATTTCGTCCCTTATCGTATCTTTCGGTACGGTAAGGGGCTTTTTTATTTGCAGATTTCCGCACTTGGTTTACGAAAAAGTAAGCAAAGCACTGCCGCGAATGGGGATGTTGTTGTTTAAACGTATCCACCGAGACTTTGCGACGTTAGGGTAAATTATCATTTACGCGCGTAGGGCGTTTGTGAAAGTTAGGTTACTGTACGCTCGCGAACCCCTCAGTCTGCCGTAATCGGTATTTCACTTATACAAATGTATTGACGGCAGACAGCTCCCCTAAAAGAGGAGCCTTTTGCGAGATGCTTTCTTTTAACTGACTAAAACGCAAAGTTTAATTGGCTTAAATTTATATTACT
>CAMNCZ010000105.1 GCA_946534775.1 uncultured Eubacteriaceae bacterium | reverse complement strand
ACTGTTCCTGCAAACCATTTAAACTTAATTTCGATTTTTGTTTTTATAATTCTTAAATAAACACTCATACAGGGGACAGGCACCTGTATGACTAAAAAAAGCGAGGCAGACCATTTGGTATAACCTCGCTTTAATTTATTATTCCTGGATATAAGCCATTAATGCAACGTGTCTTGCACGCTTGATAGCTGTAGTTAAAACACGCTGATGCTTTGCGCAGTTACCTGTAATACGTCTGGGGAGGATCTTACCTCTTTCCGAAACAAATTTGCGTAACTTTGCTACATCCTTATAATCAACAGTATTGACCTTTTCTGCACAGAATGCGCATACGCGCTTTTTTCTCCTGCCGCGCTTTTTATTGATCAATCTAAAGACCTCCTTTACAAAAAACTAAATTAGAACGGTAAATCTTCTTCATCAACACCATCGGGCACATCGTAGAATTTTTCGTTTGCAGAAGCGGGCTTGGATGCCGAAGCATTGCCAAAAGACTGCTGCGGTGCGCTGTAGCTGCCGCCTTCCGCGTCGGAACGTCTTTCGCAGAACTCAAAATCTTCTACTATAACATCGGTGCTTGTACGTTTTTGACCGTTGTTATCCTCATAGCTGCTTACCTGTAAGCGGCCCGAAATAAGTATCTTTCTGCCCTTGGTGAAAAATTTGCCAATTGTTTCGCCTGTTTTGCCAAATGCGACACAGTTGATAAAATCAACATCTGTCGTGCCGTTTTGCTGAGCGTTGCGGCTTTGGTATCTTCTGTTTACGGCGATGCCGAAACGTGCGACTGCCAACTGGTTTTCGCCTGATGTATACCTAACCTCGGGATCTCTTGTAAGATTGCCCATTAATATTACTCTGTTCATTAAGTATACCTCCTTTAATTATTCCTCGTTAGCAACAATTAAATAACGAAGCACATTTTCTTTAATGCGCATACGAGCCTCGATCTCCTTAGGCGCAGAAGTTTCGGCATTGAAAGTAACAAAGCTGTAGAAGCCTTCATTTACCTTCTGAATTTCGTAAGCAAGTCTGCGTTTACCCCAGTCATCAACCTTTTCAACGCTGCCGCCGAATCTTTCAATAAGCGCTTTTACGCTTTCTGCTTCGGCCTTTAACGCCTCCTCGTCTAATGATGGCTTGTAAACTATTGCAAGTTCATAGCTTTTCATTATTTACACCTCCTTTTGGTCTTTGGCCCTTGCCTTCATTTTCTCTAACGCAAGAGCAAGGATGTTGCAGCCCTTTGCTGCCACACTGAATTATTGTAACATTTTATAAAATTATTGTCAAGAAAAAATATCCGAAAAATTACATAAATTTTCAGAGAAAATCATCGTTGCCATTGTTGATATCTGCGGGGGTATCCAGCGTTTCGATAACTATGCCGTCCTCACCGCGGCAGGAATACATACCCTTTATTACATAAAACAGTGTTATAAACGGCGCCAGCTGCGCAATAATGCTGATATTGAAAAACGAAACCACAACATTGAA
Organism: uncultured Eubacteriaceae bacterium; assembly: GCA_946534775.1. GTDB lineage: Bacteria > Bacillota > Clostridia > Lachnospirales > CAG-274 > RGIG4310. The sequence continues at coordinate 4,016 of CAMNCZ010000105.1, read as the reverse complement.
CAACACCGCAAACGTACCGCCAAACACCGTAAGCTTGTATACATCGCCGTATTTGAGATTGGCGTGTACAAAAATAATGTTTGCCACAAATGCGATAAATGCGTAAATAAGCGCGTTAAACGCAAGCCTTATCAAAAAGACGAAAAACAGAAGTATGGCTAAACCTGCGATAAGCTTTTTCTCGTATTTGTTGAAAAAATTGACTATCGTGTTTTTTGAAAAGTCCTTTATGTCCTTAAAACTTTCGCGCTGTACCCTGAAATTGTTGCGTATGACCATATCCGTAGATGTGATGACCATTGCTTGTGAATAACCTTTCGGCAGTTCGCCTTCGCCCGTTTTATCGGGGGCGATCTCTATGTAAAGATTTGCGGAAGGTTCATCAAACAAATATGGTTTGCAGGTGAGTTTTCCGTCTGTTATGGCAAACTCGGGGCATTCCTTTTCCACAAATTTTTCTATGCTGCTGTAAGTGAAGTACAGCGGCGATACCCTGACAGCCACACCTAAAAGCATAATCAGCGCAAGCAGTACAAGGTATATAAAAACCTTTGTTTTTTTTGCAAGCAGCAGCCTGTTGTATTTGCTGAATTGAAACAGCGATATTTTGAATATTTCTCCTATTTTCATTTTTTTGTCCCCTTAAAAATATATTTTACGACATTACAATAACAGTATAGCAAACTTTTCTCCCGTTGAAAAGAGAAAAATGCAGATATTGCGAAGTTGGCTTTTTGCACTGAATATTGACGAAAAATTTAAACCGTGTTATACTAAATTGTATGAAGTAAAAATAAAGTGGGAAATTAAGATGACATACGAAGAAACAATGGAATATATAAACGGGCTGTCCAAATTCGGCATTGTGCTTGGGCTTGACAATATGCGGGCTATGCTTGATGCATTGGGACATCCCTCAAGTGATTTAAGGATAATACATATCGCGGGCACCAACGGCAAGGGCTCCACGGGCGCTTTTATCGCGGCGGGGCTTATGGCGAAGGGGTACAGTGTCGGCCGCTATGTTTCTCCGACGATATTTCAATATGAAGAGAGATTTCAGATAAACGGTGAGTATATCGGCAAAGACGATCTTGTCAAAATAATATCGGCAGTAAAAAATGCCGCCGAAAATGCGGGCATAACGCCGACTGTGTTTGAGGTGGAAACGGCGGCCGCGTTGGTGTTTTTCAAAATGAAAAAATGCGGTTTTGTATTGCTTGAGGTAGGTATGGGCGGCAGGCTTGATGCCACAAATGCCGTAAATAACACGTTTTGCTCGGTGATAACGCCGATAGCGCTTGACCATACCGCCGTACTTGGCGATACGGTGGAAAAAATAGCCTTTGAAAAAGCGGGTATAATAAAGCCAAACGGCAGGGTCTTTTCCGCCATACAGTGTAAAGGTGCCGAAAAGGTGCTTGAAGAGGTGGCGGCAAAGCAAAATGCCGATATAGTTTTTTGCGAAGAACCGAAAATAAACGCAGACGGCAGTTTTGACTACAAACAGTACAAAAATATAAAAATCAGCCTGAAAGGCTTGTATCAGTACCAAAACGCGGCTTTGGCGGCGGAGGTGCTGAAATTTGCGATAAATGATGAAAACGCGATAAAAACGGGCTTTTTGAATACAAGCTGGGCGGGCCGCTTTCAGGTGACAGACGGCGACCCCGTGTTTGTGTTTGACGGGGCGCACAATCCGCAGGGAGTGGAAGCGCTGATGAAAGGCCTTGAAGGCTATGAAAACATTGTTTTTATCTGCGGTATTTTTGCCGATAAGGATCATAAAACAATGGTGAGGATAGCGGCGCCGCACGCAAAGAAAGTTTATACCGTTACACCGCCGTCACCGAGGGGGCTTGATGCACAAATTCTGAAAAACGAATTTTTGAAATATACCCCGAATGTGTCCGCGGAAACGCTTGAAAGTGCCGTAGACAAGGCGCTTGAAAACAAGGGCGGCTGTGCGGCGGTTTTCGGCAGTTTGTCTTTCCTGGGCGAAGCAATGGAAATATTAAGGAGAAAAACAAATGGATAAAGATAAAATTATGCAGGGTGTAAGGCTTATTCTCGAGGGTGTGGGCGAAGACCCCGAACGCGAGGGCCTTAAAGAAACGCCGCTGCGTGTTGCAAAAATGTATGAGGAGATATTTGCGGGGCTTACGCAGGATGCGGGCGAGCATCTTTCGCGCACTTTTACCTCCGCAAACTCCGATATAATCGTTGAAAAGGATATTACTTTCTACTCTACCTGCGAGCATCATCTTATGCCGTTTTTCGGCAAAGCCGCAATAGGATATATCCCCAACGGCAAAGTGGTGGGCATAAGCAAACTTGCGCGCACGGTGGAAGTTTTTGCGAAAAGACCGCAGATACAGGAACAGCTGACAGCGCAGATAGCCGATGCGATTATGGAAAACCTTGATACAAAGGGCGTTATAGTTGCGATAGAGGCAGAGCATACCTGTATGACTATGCGCGGGGTGAAAAAGCCCGGCACAAAGACTTTTACACTGGTTTCGCGCGGTGAGTTTGAAAACGATGCGGAGCTGCGAAGAATGTTTCTTGATATGATAAGGCAGTAAAAATGGAAAAAGTAAATCGACTTCTTAACAACGAAGAATATCGCGAAATGCTGTCCTGTATACAAGAGGCCGAGAAAGAACGTATCTTTTGCAGACACGATATGCGGCATTTTCTGGATATGGCAAGGCTTTTGCATATCTATTGCCTTGAAGAGGGGATAAAGGCCGATAAACCGCTTATTTATGCGATAGGCCTGCTGCACGATATAGGCCGCGCGGCGCAGTATAAAACGGGCGAGGAGCATCACACCGCAAGCGCAAGGGCGGCGGAAAAGCTGATGCCCGACTGCGGTTTTGACGAAGAACAGACAAAGACCGCCGTAAATGCGATACTTTCGCACAGGTCGGGCAGCGAAGATAAATTTTTTAAACTGGTTTACAAGGCCGATAAAAAATCGCGGCTTTGCTTTGAGTGCAAGGCACGCGGCGAATGTAACTGGCCGAAAGAAAAAATGAATTTGGAGATCGAAATTTGATAATAGACAATAAAAATTACAACGAACGTATCTATATAATGGGCATACTTAACGTAACACCCGACTCGTTTTCCGACGGCGGAAAATTCAACAGTATCGACGCGGCGCTGTACCGTGCGGAGCAGATAGTGAAAGAGGGCGGTGATATCATCGATATCGGCGGGGAATCGACCCGCCCCGGGTATGAGAAAATAAGCGACCGAGAGGAGATCGAGCGCACGGCACCGATAATAGAGGCCGTTTCCGCCTGCTTTGAACTGCCCGTTTCCATAGACACATACAAAAGCAAGGTCGCGGAGGCCGCTTTAAAAGCAGGGGCTTCGCTGGTAAACGATATCTGGGGCTTTAAGGCCGATAAAAATATGGCGGAAGTTACCGCAAAATACAATGCGGCCTGCTGCCTTATGCATAACCGAGACAACACCGATTATAAAAATTTTATCCCCGATGTTTGCGAAGAACTTTCACAGTCGATAGAGATCGCGCTTGATGCGGGTATTTCAAAGGATAAGATATGTATTGACCCGGGGGTTGGTTTCGGCAAAACTTATGAGCAAAACCTGCTTGTTATAAAAAATCTTGAAAAATTCAACTCACTCGGTTATCCCGTTTTGCTGGGCACTTCGCGTAAAAGCGTTATAGGTCTGACACTCGGCCTGCCTGTCGATCAACGTCTTGAAGGCACTGTCGCCACAAGCGTTATTGCCGCAGCAAAAGGCTGCCGTTTTCTGCGTGTACACGATGTACTCGAAAACAAAAGGGCGGTAGTGATGGCAGAAAAAATACTTAATGCATAAAAGCTTATCGCCCCATACAAATATCCCCCGACAGGTCAAAATCGGTCGGGGGATGATTTTTTGAACCCCATTTTTTAGAGGTTCCCTATATCAAATTTTTTAAGATATAATCCACCGCTGATGTGAATTTTTTGTCCTCAAGCGGAAGGGCGGTGTCG
>CAMNCZ010000104.1 GCA_946534775.1 uncultured Eubacteriaceae bacterium | reverse complement strand
ATCAGCGAGGAAAATGATGCGATCACAATAAGCAAAAGCATACAAAGGCTGCCCGTAATGCAGGATAGTAATAAGATTAGTAAAAACAAAACTCAGGTTATCATTACAACTCCTAAAACGAATACTTCAGCAAGAACCAAAAAACCGATCCCCTCATTGTTTTAATATGAAGGAATCGGTTTTTAAACTTGCATTTATAAAATTTTCTAAAATTTAAATATTCTCGGTTTTTTCAAAAAACCGTATGTAGAGCAGATGATCGGCGATCACAACAAAATATTTTGTATATTTGCCAAACGCTGTAAAACAGCGGATTTGCGTTTGCGACACAGTGAACATTATCACTGTCGCAAAAATACAGAAAAATTGTATTGAACGGTAATTCCACACCCTCTGCAACATTGCTGTTTAAGCGGGTTTTGTAAGAGTCGTTCCGTTAACATTACGTTGACCATATATCCGCCCACATAACCATTCTGTGCGGATGTAAGGTCGCCGTTATAACCCTGCTTTAAAGGCACACCGATCTCGTTGGCTACCTCATATTTAAATCTGTTCATTGCTTCTCTTGCCTCGGGTACATTTACCTTATTGCCTGTTGAATTACTGTTCATATTAAAACTCTCCTTTTCCAATAACTTTTTTCTGATTTTAAATCTTAAAAAATATTTGTTTTGTTGGTACACTAATATTGTGTCACGAAAGAAGATTATTAAACAGACAATTTTTTCAAATTTTTTTGGAATTATCCCACAATTTCCACGTCAATTTTTTTGCCGTCGGCAAGGTCTTTTGTATTTGCATCTATTATTATCTCGTCATCTGCCGAAATACCCGAAGCGATTTCGGAATTGAGTGTACCTTTATGTGCTACTGTAACGGAAGTTTCCGCTGCAATTCCTCCTGCATTTTTCATAACGAAATATGCATCATCCTTTTGATAAAGCGCACTGTTTGGCACTACTATCGCATTGTCGCTGCTGTATGTGGTAAACTCACACTCCAGCTCGTAACCGTCTTTAAGCGACTCAGCATCATCAACCGTCATTACAACTTTTATGCGGTATTCGTCGTTGCCAAGGGCTGATACGGTCTTTTCGGCATAGTTGTAAATTTCTGTTATAGTGCCCGTATACTCTATTTTATCGCTTTTAAGTTTTTGTGTAAGTTTTACCTCATCGCCGATATTGAGATACGGTTCTTCATTTGTAAGTACATCTGCTTCTGCTCTCACATTACTGTCGGTCTTTATAACCGCAAGTACCGTACCTGTTTCCGCGTGGTTTATCTTGTCTGCAGGGAGATCCGCTACAAGGCCGTCGGCCTGTGCCGTCACTTTACAGCGTGCGATTTTGTCCTCGATCTGCTTTATCTCCGTCTGCTTTTCGGCGATCTGCTTGTTCACGGCATTTTTCGCAGCAGTTATGTTATCGTTTTCAAGCTGAGATTCAAGAGACGATTTCTTTGCATAAATGCCTTTCAGTTGGATATCGTAATCTTCCTGAATGGATTTGTAATAATCATCGTTCATTTCGCCTTCCGAGGCACGCGCAAAAGCATCGTCATATTTCTGCAACGCCGTATCATATTCATTTTTGGCGCTGTCATACTCGTTTTTGGCGCTGTCCAGATCATTTTTGGTTGCAACGCCCGCAGCAAAAAGTTTTTGCTGATTCTGATATTCCGTATTTTTAAAATCCAAAGTTGTTTTTGCGGCATCTACCGCTGTTTTAAGCACATCCAGATATGTCTGCGGAGAAACCTCCATATTCTTTTCGAACTTTTTCTGCGACCTTGCGTTTTCAATTTTATCAAGTTCCACATCAAGTTCCGATAAACTGTTTCTTATATCCTTCTTCTCGTTGCTGTCCGTATTGACGGTTTGTGACAGCTGTGCCTTTAACGTTTCTATTTCGTCAAGTTTTGCCTGTTTTTCAAACTCCAGATCAACACTGCTGATCTCCGCGATCAGATCGCCTTTTTTGACCTGTTGATTTTTCTTTACACCGACAAACTTTATTTCGCCTTCGCACGGGCTGACGCAATTTACGTTTTCACCGCTTTTTATGTGTGCATTTTCCGTAAAACTATCGGTATATGCTGTCTGTCCGACCTTTACGCAGCGCACCTCTATACTGCTGTCAAGCGCAAAATATATACCTGCGCCTAAGCCGCACAAAACCGCAATACCTGCAACAACTTTCAATATTTTCTTTATTATTTCCACATTCATTTTCAAAGGCTCACTCCCTTTCTTTAAGCACTTCTGTAAGTTCTATATTAAATACATTTCTTATTACCAATACAACCGACAAAGCCGTTGCACCTATGCAGACCAAAAGTGCGGTTATAAACATCACGGGGAACACCCGCATCGCTATTGTCTGCGTATCGCCGCCTGCCGCATATTCTATCGCGTAGCTCCAGAATTTTATCCACGGCATACCGATAATTAAGCCTATAACAAAGTTGATGGATTGTTCAAAGACGATTATCTCACCTATCTCCGCCTTTGTCATACCCAGCACCATAAGCGTACCAAACTCGGTCTTACGTTCCCTTATGCTGATATTCATAATGTTGTATATCATCAGAATACCCGCTATTGTCGCAAATGCCGCAAGGAAATTCATTACCAATACGGTTGTGCCCATCATTTCGGCATAACTTTTTTTCTGATCGTCCTGCGAAAACATAAATGAAATATTTTTCATTTTACTTATCTGCGTTTTTATACTGTCTATTTTACCGGGCTGCGCCGATATAAGAAACAGATTTTTTCGGCTTTTCACAGGGAAATACCGTTCTATACCCGCATCGTTTATATAACTGTAAAGACCCGTTGTATCTTCTATTATTTCGACAACAGGCACTTTCACGGGAGAATTGGTATAAGTCAGGTCCGCACATTCTATCTTTACCGTATCACCTTTTTTAACTTTAAGTTTTTTGGCAAGATGATGGCTCATTATAATGCCGTCATCCCTCGGCTCGAAATAATTGTAATACCTATCCATTATACGCAGTATGTCCGAGTTGTTGTTTACAACCATAAGCGGTGCATATTCATAGTGGTTTGCCGCCGTAATAAGCATTGAATAACTTGCCACAGCCTCTGCATCGCGGACATCTTTCATATTTCTTAAAATGCTATCCGCTTCGTTATGGTCAATAAGTTCTGTCAGTTTAACTTTTATATCATAGTTTTCGATTTTTCCGAACTGATCTTCAACTATTTTATCCGACAAAATGTTATACGACCCGAACGCGGATATACACGAAAACGGGAAAGCGACCGCAACAGCGATAATAAGGCTTCTGCCCTTGTTTCTCAGCATAGATGTAAGGCCTATCTTCTGCCTTGTATTGAGAAGTTTGGCTATTGACTGCGGCATTTTGAAATTTCCCGCTTTAGGCGCCGCAGCTCTCATACTTTCGGCGGGGTTTATCTTTACTACGTCCTTTACACCAAGATATACCGATATAACGGCTGTTGCCATTGAAAACAGCACCGCCGCCACCGCCGTGGTTATGTTAAAATCGTAAGTAAGATCGGGCATATTGAAATAAATGGCATCATCAACATACAAAAACTCCGCCATCATAGCCGCAGGTGCAAGAAATATCACGCCGCCTGCAATGCCGATAACCGCAGCTTGTTTCATATACTGTGCAAGTATCTCCAAATCGCCCGCGCCAAACGCCTTCATTGTACCTATAAGTATTCGGTCCTTATCGATCATCTTTTTAAGAACGATATACAGCATAAATACCGTAACCATCATAAAAAGCGTAGGGATAAGTGCAATTATTATCTGATATATATTAACTTCATCTGTTATCGAAAAATAGCTTTCCTGGTCTATTTTTGGTGTTATCGAAACTACCGAATATGGCTTGAGCATCTGCTCTATACTGTATTTTACATCGGAATACGCGACACCTTTTTCAAGCCTTATACCTATATTGGTTATTTCGCCTTCAGCACCCAAAAGTTTTTCAAGAGCATCTTTATCCATTGCCGCTATATCATACACCGAACTGTCGGGCGCGGTCGCCGACTCATCGGCTGCGCTGAACATGTGTTCCGAAGAATATGCAATACCGCGGCATATCAGTTTTTTTGTACGGTTATTTGCTATCACCGTTATCTCGTCACCCGATTTTATATTGTAGATATCGCACATTTTTTTACTGATATAAATATCTTTATCACCCATATTATCGGGTACGGGTTCAAGCAAAAGTTGGTTCATACTGTCGTCTTGGCTGTATGCCATTATATGAAGGGTTATGACCTTTGTTTCGCCCTCGCGCACCAACCGCACATTTTTTTCAAGCCGCCCGAAACTATCCTCTATACCTTGTATATCATCAAGCACATTCAGCTTTTGCTGCGGCATAGATTTTACTTCCACAAAAACATCGGCAAAGGCAGTGTCGTCAAAATATTTCATACCCTTTTGGTCAAGGTTGATGTAGAAATCGGTCATACCCGTATACACCAGCGCGCCCATTGCTATTATCAGCACGGCACCGATATATGAAATTTTATTTTGTACTATTGTTCTTAGAATATTTCTGAAAAATTTTCTCATCGCATCACTTCCCCTACCATTCCACTTCATCCGGGGTAAGCGGTTTTTCGTTTACTACTACTTTTTCTATATGTCCGTCCCTGAAATAAAACACTTTGTCCGCAACAAGCGCTATATTGGCATTATGTGTTACGACGATTATAGTTTTATTGTATTTTTTGTTGAAATCCAGCAGCAGTTCAAGAACGTCAACACCCGTTTTTGTATCGAGAGCGCCCGTAGGTTCGTCACACAAAAGCAAATCGGGATTTTTGCACAATGCACGCGCTATTGCAATTCTCTGCTGCTGACCGCCCGACATTTTTGCGGGAAAATAATCCGCGCGCTGTTCAAGGCCAACCGCCTTTAACAGCTCCTTTGCATCGAGTGCATTATCGGTAAGTTCTGCCGCAAGTTCAATGTTTTCTATAGCAGTCAGGTTGGGCATAAGATTATAAAACTGAAAAACAAAGCCCACATATTTACGCCTATAGTTCGTAAGGCCGCTTTTTGAGAGTTTATGTACCTCTATATCATTGTAAAACAGTTTACCGTCCGTTATGGTCTCAATACCGCCTATAATGTTAAGCATAGTACTTTTTCCCGAACCCGACGGTCCAAGCACCACCACAAACTCTCCCTCGTTTATGGTAAAATCCACACCTCGCAGGGCATTTACAACTATTTCACCGCTGATAAATTTCTTTACAAGGCCTTCTGCTCTTAAAATTTCTTTCATTGCTTCACCACCTGTTATTATATTTACACCCTTATTATTGTTATTATATCTTATTTTTTTATTATTGTAAACCTTTTTTTGTTAACAAATACGGTTTTAAATAAGTTAACCGTTTAACTGTTATAAGCAAAACTTATTGTATGGCAAATGATAATTTAAAATACCGACTTTACAAAATTTCTGCCCATTCAAAAAAATAAAAACCGCAAATGCGGACAATCTGTTCGTATTGCGGTTTTGTTTTTT
>CAMNCZ010000103.1 GCA_946534775.1 uncultured Eubacteriaceae bacterium | reverse complement strand
CAGTCGGCGCAAGTAAACGCCCAAAGTCCAAAGACTTTTGTCGTTTACTATAAAAGATAATGAACGTCAATTAATCGTTATTATTTTAACAAACTTTTCATCCCGCCACTCATTTTGGTCGCTTACAAATGCTATGATAACACCTATTTTTGCTTTTGTAAATAGAAAAATACTAAATAAAATCGCTGAAAAAAAAGGGGTTTTTATGAGTAATTTTGTCGGAATTGTGAATTGACAGTTAGAGACCGCTAATCAAGCGGGTTTCACAAAACTAACCGATTTGCGTTTTTGAAAAAAATAAGGCTGCCGCAGTGTTTTGATCTTTGAGTTGAAAATTTAAAAATATAATATAGAACGGGAACAGCACCACCGTCGGCAGCAAATAGCGAGATTCGTTTGTGACGGTGGAGACAGCTATGGAGAGCATATTGCTCCAAAGCGGTATAAACACGGGGTGTATCAGGCGTATCAACCCTTTCGGCTGCGCCGAGACAATAATTATCAGTGCAAATATAATGCTGATATTGTCAAACCATATAGTCTTGTTAATAAAATTGTAATGTCCCCAGACCACAACAGTCCCGTAAAACGCGTTTTTTGCAAAAGCCGCAAAATGGCGGGGCAAAAGCCTGAAATATAACTTGATAACGGCGGTTTTATTTATGCCGCTTTGCAGTATCATATTGTTATTGAGATAGTCATAATCGGGATCTGCGGCTATCTCGGGGCTTTCGTCACGACTGTGTACAAGCATAAGCGGTACCTGCGGGCTGTAGTGTTCATACATCCACTGTGCGGGGAGAATACTGTCTATTTCGGCGTATTCATCGGCAGTGAGTTTTCCGTCGTGCATAGCTGCCGCAATGCCCGTATCGAAGACCTGTACGGAAAAACCGTTGGGCAGGTGCCTTGCGTGTAAAACACGGTAGGCATAAAAGTTTACGCCTGCGGCAGACAGTACAAAAACAGCCGCACACAGCAAAAACTTTTTTATATCGGTCGTTTTGAGTGCATAGATAAATATATAAAGACCTGAAAAAATAACAGTCACTGCACCGTTAAGACGCATTAAAAATATGCCGGAAAGTGAGATGCCCGCCGTAATATATGAGAGCAGTGACAGCCTTTTTTGACTTACCGATTGCATAAGCACAAGCAAAAGCAGTCCCATAAAGAAAACGTATGGTGTATCCTTCCACGGGAAAAAATACGGTTCTATAGGCATCATAGCGCTGTTGAACAGGGCGCAGACGAAAAATACCGGTGCAAAGGGTACCCCCTTTTTTGAAAAATATGCCGCAAACACCGCAAACAATAGCGATATCATAAGTATGTGTACTATTATTACTGCGGTAAAATTATCCCACACGGAGAGTATCAGTTTTAAAAACAGGGTATGTCCGACTGCCGTAACGTCGCTGTATGAAAGCTCGCCGTGTATCTGTGCCCACTGGTTTTGCGAATCAGGCGAATCGCCGTAGGGGAAGCAGAGAAGCCAAAAAAGGCAAAGCGAGAACAGCGTATACATAAATACGATAACAGCTGCGGTTTTCGGCTGTTTTACGGACATATCGGCAGTCTTGCTTTTTATGCTCTTCAAAAAATTCTCAATTCCCACAATAATAAACGGTGTCGTTAAAAACGACACCACACAAAGCAGTGCACTTATCGGAACGGAAAGTTGAGTGCATAAATAACAGAACGTAAGTGACCAAAGCAAAGACAAAACGATGTTTTTTGGTGAAAAATACGTTTTTATGCCGCTTGCCGTATGCTTTGCGGCAATATAGAGCAATACCGCCGCTATGGTGATATTGTTTATATAAAATGCCCCAAAACGTGACATAAATGCGGTAAGTGTGATAAATACCGAAACTGCGGCAGTTAACATTACAGTTTTTTTTGATTTTATTGACATAAATATTACCTCAGCTGTACTCCCTAAGCTTTTTCAGTTCTGATACCAATATGCATCCTCGTTGAAATAAGGGTCGTCACGGATAACGGTGTCCTTCCATTTTGCTTTGAAAGATGCGGATATTTTTTTATCTTTTTTCTGGCGGCCTTTGGTTTTAAACCTTGCCATTGGATCGAAAACCACGTCATAACCCGCCTGCCAGGCGCGCATACAAAAATCTGCCATACGTTCCTTGCCTTTAAGGCGCTCGTCAAACCCCTTTAACTCGTCAAAAACTTCTTTGTTGATTATAACGCCCGTATTTGCAAGTGCGGTCACGTTCTGCGCCATAACAAGCCTGCGCATATATCCGTTTGTTTTAAGGCGGCCCTTGTAAACGGGGGTCAGAAACTCCTCTGCGTCCATACGGAAAGCGCCGCCGACGATCTTGCTTCCGTTCAGCGTTATACCGCCTGCGACAGCCACGTTTTCAAGCTGAGCATACATCATAAGCTGATGTATAGTCTCATCGCTTACGGGTTCTATGTTTTTTTCGCAGATATAAACCATATCTGCCTTTTCAAAAGCCGCTTCCATATTGTAGTTGTTCGGCTTTTTTACGGGCGCCGCTTCACCGTCGGTGTAAAAATCGGTATGATACAGCGTCATATTGTTATAAATGCTTACAACGCCGTCACATTCTATGCTGTCAAGAAAACTCTGTACAGCCTTTCTGCCCGATTCAACGCAGTAGGGCTTGGCCTCCGCACCCGATGCCGTGGATCGTTTGCACCTGCGCCAATAATACAAAATTTTAGGTATATGCACGACCCTGGTTGCATTGTCGGTAAGTCTTAAAATAAGGTCGTAGTCCTGTGCACCCTCAAATCCCGTGCGCAGGCTGAATTTGTTGTAAAGGTCTTTCCTGAAAACAAGAAAATGTGAAATATAGTTTTGCGCGAGCAGGTTTACGGGAGAAAAATCGGGTTTAAAATGAATGATACGCGGTTTGTTCATCTTTTCATCCATTGTTACCTCGTCCGAGTAAATAACATCGCCGCCGCGGTTTATGGCGCGCCTGCATTCGTAAAGCGCATTTGGCGCAAGTGTGTCGTCGTGGTCGAGCAGGCCTACAAACTTACCTTCCGCCATTTTTATCGCAGCCTGGGTATTGCCCACTATGCCGCGGTTTGAACTGAGACAGGTGTATTTTATCCTGCTGTCAAGTTCCATATAGCCCTTTATTATATTGCCTACATAGCCGTGGTCGCCGTCGCTGCCGTCCGCTATGCAAAGTTCCCAGTTGTAATATGTCTGTTCCAGCACCGACTCTATCATCTCGCGCAGATAGTTTTCGGGCGTGTTGTATACGGGCACGGCAATGCTTATAAGCAGCTGTTCCTTGTAATCGGTCTCTTTTTGCTGCTTTATCTCCTCCGCGGTAAGTGCGTTTTCTTTAAGATAGTAAGCCGCCCTTGTCTTATATTGAAATTGTTTTATACCCATTGTAAGCGCGCCCGTAATGCCGCTTTCGTTGATTATATCTTTTATTCTTCCCATTTTTCTTCCTGCTTTACATATATATAAGCTGTCCTATTTTTCGGACAAGGCCCTGTTTGAAAATTTTATATCTGAATATCGTTTTTAGTTTTTTCAGCTTGCCGCATTTTGCACAATCGCCGTAGGCTTCAAGCATTTTCAGTGTTTCTTTGTCAAGCTTGTCTTTGTAGTATGCCGCAAACTCCGCGCTTTGTTCATAGCCCAGCCCGAGCATTGCCGCCGCATCGCTTTTGTCTGCCGCACGGCTTAAAATATATTTCGGGCTTGACATATCCCGCGCACCGCGCACGTTTTGGCTGTGGCGCCTGTAGCCCATAGTAGCCTCGGGCAGATACGCTATCTTTCCGAAAGCCGCTGCCGTGACGGCAAGCCACCAGTCGTGCAGGGTATCGCAGCGGGGCTGAAGCACGATATCCGCAAGCGCCCTGTTTATCATAACCGTGCAGCCCGTGACCGTGTTTTGCACCAGCAGTTTGTTAAGGCTGTTTTGATATGGGTCTATCGACTGCAATTTGTTGAAAGATTCGGCGGTCTGCACATCGTTTTCATCGATGACCCGCATATCCGTATGCACCAACAGCACGCCCGAATCCTCGTTTTTTCTGAAAAAATCAAGCGTTTTTTCCACTTTGTTTTTATCCCATATATCATCCTGGTCGCAAAACATAATATATTCGGCCTTTGAAAGTGAAAGCAGCTTGAAAAAATTGTTTTTTGCACCGAGATTTTTGTCGTTGTATATCACCTGCATTTGGCCGACAAAGCGCTTTTGATACTCCTCAAGCAGCTGACGTGAATCGTCGGTCGAACCGTCGTCGCAGACTATAAGCAAAAAATCACGGTAAGTCTGCGCAAATATGGAGTCAAGCTGTTTTTTTAAAAATTTGCCGCCGTTATATACGGCCAAAAGTATATCGACCATTTTAAAACCTCGCGCGTATCAGCGAAATATAGTACCTTATATCAATAGCTGCGTGCATAAGAAACGTAACAAAAAAATTGTACTTATCCTTGTAGTATTTGTCGTAAAACACCCTTATACCGTTGCGAAAATGCTTTATAACAACGGGATTTTTCGTGCGCAGGCCGCTCTGGCCTTTAAGATGTATCATAAGCCCTTCGGCATAGTAGACCACCTTGTACCCCATAAGTTTTACGCGATAGCAAAGGTCGATATCCTCGCCGTACATAAAAATGCTCTCGTCAAAACCGCCGCTCTCGTCAAAAAGCTGTTTCGGCATCAGCATAAATGCGCCGCTCACGCTGTCCACTTCCGCTGTCTGATGTTCGTCGATATAACTCATACTGTAGCCGCCCGTAAGCTTGCTTTTCGGGAAAAGCCTGTCAAGGTGCAGTACATAACAAAGGCTGTTTATCGGTGTGGGAAAGCCCCTTTTGCAGCCGTGGTCAAGCGTGCCGTCTTTTAAAAGCGTGCGTATGCCGAGACAGCCTATATCGGGGTTTTTGTCCATATATTCTACACTCTTGTCAAGCGTGTCCTCCTGCATAATAGTGTCGGAGTTGAGAAAAAGGACATACCGCCCCTTTGCCGCTTTTGCACCGATATTGCAGGCATAGCCGAAGCCGCGGTTCTCCACGTTTTCAATTACAAATACGCGCGTATCGCCGCTGCTGTACACCTTGTTTTTGTCCGATGAGTTGTCGGCAACTATTATCTCGTATTCTATATTGTGCGTTGTGTCAAAAACCGCTTGTATAGTCTGTTCGGTCAGTTCTTTGGTGTTGTAATTTACAATAACTATTGAAAGATCCATTATTTTTTTGTCACTTTTGTTTTATTTCCTTTTTCGTCAACAATATACATATTTTCAAGATAATTCTTTTTGAAACCCTCGCGGAATAATTTTATATACTCCGCACGCAGTTTCTGCTGTTCTTCCTTTTCTTCGGCGGTAAGGCCGCTTTCCTTTGCTTTTCTTGCAAGAAAATTTATTCTTTCGATTAATTCTTCCATAATGATTTACTCTTTTCGGTCAAAATTATTTCAGCATAATTATAGCATAAACCATCGCTATCGTCAATAAAATAATGGACGGTATTTTTTTTGAAATTATCATTTATACTCGTTGTCGCGTGGCGACAACTTCGTGGCGAAAAACAGG
>CAMNCZ010000102.1 GCA_946534775.1 uncultured Eubacteriaceae bacterium | reverse complement strand
GCCGAATTACACTTATATCGCCGTTTTATCGGGTGTTCGGGGTGTGGCTTTTTCGGCTGATACAAGGGAAATTGCTGTATCTGCCGAAAATATTGAAAAAGGCATTGAACTCGATATGACTGCGGAAGTCAAGAAAACGGTCAAGGTAAGCGGCAAAATAACGGGCTTTAAAGAAGATATGGACTTTAAAGACGTAAAGCTGATATTTACACCTGCGGAAGATGCTATGACAGAGCCTGTGGAGGCGAAGATAACAAACGGCCGCTACGGTGCCGTGATAGATGCGAATGTTGAGTATACCGCGGCTTTTGAGGGCGTGAACGACTACGAGATAAAGCAGGGTGACAAAGTAAACGCCAAAACGGGCATAATTCAGCCGATAAATGTGGACAAAAAGCCCGTTTATGATGTGCGCGGTGCGTTGACAGGCGCGGACGGTGTTAAGGAAATAAAATTTACAAACATCGAAGACGATTATGAATATACGGGAACGGCGGACGGCGGAAATTACACCGCCAAACTGCGTGCGGGCACTTATCTGGCTTCGGCTGTGGATAATGACGGCTGTACCACAAGAACGCACGTTGTTGTAAACGGCGATACATCGCGTGACCTCTATTTTAAAGGCGAGGAAAAAACGCCCGTTTACACGGAGTTTGCAAGCGATATTTATGTGGGCGAAAACGGCGGCAGCCTGAGTTTCAACACCCTCGGTGAGGCTGTAAAGGCCGCAAAAGCTATGCGAAAACTGAGTGCGCAGAGGATAACGATACACATTGCACCCGGCACTTACCGCGAGCAGGTGAAGATAGATGTGCCGAATTTAAGCCTTGTTAAAGACGGCGAGGGCGATGCCGTACTTACCTGGTACTACGGTATCGGCTACAAATACTACAGCATTGATAAAGACGGTTGGTTCAACACCGAGGATGCTTTTGACAAATTTGAAAAGAATATCCCCGCAAAGTGGGGTGTAGGTACGTTTGTGACGGCGGATGCATACTCTTTCCGCGCAGAAGGCATCACGTTCGAGGCATCTTTCAACAAATATGTTACGGATGAAGAAATACTTGACGGTGCGGAAGTGAGCGGCGTAAGCAGCATCAAAACCGAAAGAGCGCTGGGTATGGATGCACGCACCAAGGAGGCGACCGAGCGTTCCACCGCAATAGCGATAGAAAGCGATGATACGGAGTTTAAGGACTGTACCTTTATAGGCAGTCAGGATACGCTGTATATCGGCGGCAATGTGACAAATGATGTATATTTTAAAAACTGCGTTATAGAGGGCAATACGGACTATATCTTCGGCAGCGGCGATGCCGTGTTTGACGGCTGCGAACTGCGTTTCTGCGGCTATACCGACAAGGCATCGGGCGGCTATATAACGGCGGCAAGAAGCAATAACTATCCCGATTATCACGGCTATCTATTCAGAAGCTGCACCATAACAAACAAGGCCGATACCCTGCACGAACCCGGATATTTCGGCAGGCCGTGGGATGTGAATGCAACGGTTTATTTCTACAATACCAAATTGCAGAACAAGGATGCGATAAAGGCCGACGGCTGGACGCAGATGAGCGGCGTTGACCCCGACAAGGCGCATTTTAAGGAATACGGCACGAGCTACGCTGGCAAGTCCGTAAGCACAAGCGGCAGAACAAAGGGCACGGTGGATAACAAGGCCGCAGACCCCAAGGAATATTTCGGCGAGGACTGGACACCCGAGTTTTTCGCGCTTGAAAATGCGGGAGTTGAATATACGACAGCGCCGTATTTCAGCACCGACGGCGATGTTGCGGCACCTGCAACGGGCGATACATTCACCGTTAAATACGATCTGGGCGCAAACCAAGCTTCTGATGCGACAAGAATCGATTATTATGCCGTTTCGGAACACGGAGAAGAATTTTTAAAGACCGTTTCGGCGGTCGAAAATGACGGAATACTGCTTACAAACGCCGTTTTGGGCAAAAAGCTGAAAGCGGTCGTAACGCCGATGCTCTACAGCGGCGCGGCAGGCGAAAGCGTTACCCTTGTTACCGATAAGGAGACCGAAGAGGGCAGCGGCTACCGCGAGGCGGCAAGACCAAGCGGCAAAAGCGTTATTTTCCTTGCGGGCGATTCCACCGTTAAGGACTATTCCGCAGGTGCTATAAACAACAGCGGCGCAAACCGTGTCGAAGGCAGCTGGGGCGAGTTTTTGGGCTATTTTATAGATGATTCCAAATATGAAGTGATGGACTATGCCGAGGGCGGCAGAAGTTCGCGTACATTTATTGACGGCACAAAAGCCGACGGCAGCGATAAATTTTTGGATAAAATAAAAAAGGATATGGGTGCGGGCGACTATCTGTTTATACAGTTTGGTCATAACGACAGTTCCGCGGATTACGCAGACCGCTATGTACCCGTAGGAAAGCCCGATGCAAACGGAGTTTACCCGCTTACCGCACCAAGCGGCGAGGGCAAGGGCGACGGCAGTTTCAAATGGTATTTGCAGCAGTATATCGATGCGGCAAAGGCCGTTGATGCGACACCCGTACTGGTAACTCCCGTTTCAAGAATGTATTTTAACGATAACGGCACGATAAAACCGCACCACGGTGCAAATGACGAGTATGTTATCGCCACAAAACAGCTTGCCCGGGAAAACGGCATCGAATGTATAGATATGTATGAAATCAGCAAGGATCTTTACGAAAATGCTTATAAGGAAACGGGCAGCGACAGCGAGGCGGCAAGGCTTTTTGCCTACGGCGAAAAAACGCATCATTCAAAATTGGGCGGTTTTATACTTGCGGCAATGATGGCGGATACCATTGAAAACGACGGCAAACTGGGCTTTGCGGACAGTATCAAAAAGCCTGCGGCAGTCTCTGCGGCCGATAATAACGGCAGAGTGGAGTTTAAGGTATGGTCGGATCTTAAAACCGAGTGTTTCGGCAAAAACGCGGAAGGCGTTTATGATGAAAGCGTGGCCGAAAACTACTGGAAAACCGACCTTGATAAGTACATTAATAAACTCGGAGATGCAAGCAAATAAAAAATAAAAAAATTTTTTTCTCATAAACAAAATTCAGTATTGACAAATGAGAAAATATGTTGTATTATTATATCAAATAAAAAACAATTTAATACTTTAAACCGATGAAGCGGAGATAAAAACGGTATATGACCTAAAGGTTAGCCGACAGAGAGCCCCGATTGCTGGAAAAGGGCAGGAAACAGGCCGTTAAATGGACCGCTGAGGGTATGGCGAAAGCTTGTGCAAGTAGCCGTAACGTGAGGGCATACGTTAGTTCGCCGGGGGTATGATGGTACCCTGAAAAGTGCGCAGCAACGCTGTGAAGCAAGGTGGCACCGCGAGTTGATAATATTCGACCCGTCCTTGGCAGATTATAAAGATCTGTCGTGGACGGGTCTTTTTTATGGCAAAATCAGGTAAATTTGTAAAGGAGAAAATGCTATGGAAAAATTGAAATTCAGACCGACATTTGAAGAAGCGGAACAGCTTGCCAAAACGGGAAAGTACGGTACTATCCCCGTCAGCTGCGAGATAAGAAACACACGCATAACACCCGTTGATGTAATGCAGAAAATGAAAAAAATCTCAAACCACTGCTATATGCTTGAAAGTTTTGAGGACAACAAGGAGTGGGGCAGATACAGCTTTCTGGGCTGTCAGCCGATAATGGAGCTTACTTGTATAAACAATGTGACAACTATTAAAACCAAACTTACAAAGCAGAACATACAGGGCGACCCGAGGGAACAGATAAGGCGCATAATAAGCGAGAACAAAAGCCCCGTGCTGGACTATTTACCGCCGTTTACGGGCGGACTTGTAGGATATTTCGCCTATGATTATATAAAATACGCAGAGCCTTCGCTCGACCTTGATGCGAAAGACCGCGACGGTTTCAAAGATATGGATATGATGCTTTTTGACAAGGTAATAGCCTTTGACAATTACGAAAATAAAATAGTGGTTATGGTAAACCTTGATGTGCCGACATACAAAACAAGCTACTATGCATCGATAAAAGAAGCGGAAATGCTTGCAGATATGATAGTAAACGGCGAAAAGGCAAAGGACGAGCCGCTTAAATTAAAATCGGACTTTAAGCCGCTGTTTGACAAGGAACGCTACTGCAAAATGGTCGATACCGCCAAAAATTATATCAAAGAGGGCGATATTTTCCAGGTAGTGCTTTCAAACAGACTGGAGGCGGAGACCGAGGGCAGTCTGTTTGATACCTATAAAATTTTATGCAACCTCAACCCGTCACCCTATATGTTCTATTTTTCGGGCACGGACGGCGAGATAGCGGGAGCAAGCCCCGAAACGCTTGTTAAGCTTGAAAACGGCGTTTTGCATACCTTCCCGCTTGCGGGCACAAGGCCGCGCGGCAAGACAAAGGAAGAAGATGCGGCGCTTGAAGAGGAGCTTTTAAAGGACGAAAAGGAGCTTGCAGAGCATAATATGCTTGTTGACCTGGGCCGTAACGATATCGGCAAGATAAGCAAATTCGGCACGGTAAAGGTAGAAAAATATATGGAGATACAGAGGTTTTCGCACGTTATGCATATCGGTTCCACGGTGCGCGGCGAAATAAGCGGCGATAAAGATACGATAGATACGATAGATGCGATACTGCCCGCAGGCACGCTTTCGGGCGCACCCAAAATAAGGGCGTGCGAGATAATAAACGAGCTGGAGGACAACAAACGCGGCATTTACGGCGGCGCGATAGGCTATATATCGTTTGCGGGCAACCTTGATACCTGTATTGCGATAAGGCTTGCATTCAGCAAAAACAACAAAGTCTTTATCCGTTCGGGCGCGGGCATAGTTGCCGACAGCGTGCCCGAAAACGAGTATAACGAGTGCCTGCACAAGGCGGCGGCCGTTATAAAGGCGGTAAAGGCATCGGCGGTAATAAACACGGAGAACGGGGTGACGGAATGATACTTTTAATAGATAATTACGACAGTTTTTCATATAATGTTTTTCAGCTTGTCGGCACGATAACCGAGGATATGAAGGTTATAAGAAACGACGAACTTACGGTTGAAGAGATAAAAAAATTAAGACCCGATGCGATAATAATATCACCGGGCCCCGGCAGACCCGAAAACGCAGGTGTCTGTGAAGAAGTTGTAAGGCAGATAAATGTGCCGATACTTGGTATCTGCCTTGGACATCAGGCAATATGCGAAGCCTTTGGCGGCAGGATAACTTATGCAAAACAGCTTATGCACGGCAAACAGTCGGTTGCGGAAACGGATAAAGAATGTATTTTATTCAAGGGCCTTGAAGAAAAAATAACGGTCGCAAGATACCACAGTTTAAGCGCGGATGCGGCTACCCTGCCCGCCTGTCTGAAAGTTACGGCCAAAACCGCCGACGGCGAGATAATGGCTGTAGAGCATAAGGAAAAACCGATATACGGTTTGCAGTTTCATCCCGAATCGGTGCTGACACCTAAAGGTTTGGAAATATTGAAAAATTTTGTAGAGAGTATAAATAAATAATGAAGAAAGAGGGAAATAAAAATGATAAAAGAGGCAATTATAACATT
>CAMNCZ010000101.1 GCA_946534775.1 uncultured Eubacteriaceae bacterium | reverse complement strand
CTGTAAAATATTTATATTGTCTATAGTCATATTATCTACCGCGCCAATACCTACGGCAACGGCTTTATCCATTATTATCTCATATAATTCTTCACGTTTTTTGGGGCTTAATTTCTTGCTGTCGTTAAGACCTTCTATCACGCAGTTTTCGGGCAGTATAACAGCTGCCGCAACAACGGGACCCGCAAGAGGGCCGCGGCCGACTTCATCGATACCCGCGATAAGTTTTATACCTTTTTTATAATAATCACGCTCATACATAAGCATTGTATCAAGTCGCTTTAACTCATTTATATACGCCTCATATTTTTTTTCATAACTTTTTACAAGGTTATTTACACCAACTCTTTCGTCATTGCGGTATTCATCCAGTGCATTTGGAATATCGGCAATATTTATTTCGCTGAGTTGTCTTTTTATTTCGGCAATAGATGTCATAAAAGTTTATCCTCCTAATATTTAACAATTAATCTTATTATATAATTTTTTGACATAGTTTTCAATATATTTTATATTAATAGTATTTTACAAAATCATTACACTTTATGCTTTGGTATGGAAATATCAAAAAAAATGTTGTATAATAATATCGGTTTTTGTATAACTATGTCATTGGGAGGAAATAAATTGAAATTTTTAAAGAAAGCGGGCGCACTTATTTTAAGCGGAGCATTGATCATAAGCGGCATATTTGTGTATAACAGCTATGGTGAACAGACCCTGCGCGTCGGCCTTGAAAGATATTATATGGGTGTCGGTTCGGTCACGGCATCAAACGACGATCTTACGCTTAGTTACAGCGGCGGCAGTACAAAACTTGACAGTACAAGCGGATTTTCTTTTGCACCCGTTTCGGGCAGTTTTACGCAAAGAACAGGGATAAGTTCGCTTGAATCGGCTCCAAGCGGACAAAACGCGGTATTCGATAAAGACGGTTGGTGTGTTTATTCGGCAGCTTCGCAGACGGGAAGCAGCGTGGAAATAACTACCGTTTCGGAACCCGAAAACAATTTAGGGGAAAGCTTAAACGAGGAACAGTCCGAGATAACTACGGCGCAGCAGGTGATAAATACATCTGCTTCCGCAAATTATACATATCTGCCTACGGCAATAAGAGTTACTTATTCGGGAGGTAGTTTTGTGCTTAACACAGCGGGCAGCGTTACGCTTACTTCTTCAACGGGCATTATTGACCTTGGTGAAATGGCATACCGCGGCAAAATCGAACTGACAAGCACGGGCAGTTCCATAAATACGGTGAATATTTTGACAATGGATCAGTATTTATACGGTGTCGTTCCGTCCGAGGTGTACTCTAACTGGCCCGAGGATGCATTGAAGGCGCAGGCGGTTGCGGCGCGTACTTATGCAGAATATCATATAGGCAAACACTCGGGTTATGACCTTTGCGACCATACACATTGCCAGCAGTACAGTGGTTATAACAAGGAGGAAGCAAGCACAAACAAGGCAGTCGATGATACCTCGGGAGAGATCGCGTACTATGGCGGCAAGCCCATAAATTCGGTTTATTACGACTGCGACGGCGGCTATACCTTATCTGCGGAAGAGGTATGGGGCGGTAATATTCCTTATTTGCAGTCAACTCCGGACCCTTATGAACTTAATCCAAGAAAATGGGAAAGAAGTTTTACTCTTAACGAAATAACCGCCCTTGTCAAGACAAACGGTGAAGATATCGGCGATGTTACAAATATAGAAGTAACAAAATGGCGCGGGGATGTACTTGCGGATGAACTTGTTATAACGGGCACAAAAGGCAAAAAAGTCCTTACGGGACAGGATATAAAAACTTTTTTCAAAAAAGACGGAGAAAACCTTTGGTCAAGGGCTTTTAAAATAAACGGTTCTTCCGCACCCGGAAATAACGTATATGTAACGGGTGTCGACGGTGCGGCGGACGATATGAAAACAAATGTTATTTCTGCCATTGACGGCAACGGTGAAGTAACTGTACTTGACGATATAAACTGCGTGCTGCGCGGAAAAGACGGAGACGTGGTAATAAGCGCAAGCGGAGGTACACTGACCGAGGCGGGCGACACGGTAATATTCAGCGGTGCGGGCTGGGGCCACAGCGTTGGTATGAGTCAATGCGGTGCCTACGGTATGGCTTCACAGGGCTATAACTACAAAGATATACTTAAATACTACTATAAGGGAATTGAAGTTAAATGAAAAAATCTGATTTTTATTATGATCTGCCGCAGGAGCTGATAGCGCAGACACCGCTTGAGGACCGTTCTTCATCAAGACTTTTGGTGCTTGACAAAGAAAGCGGAGCGATAGAACATAAAACTTTTAAAAACATAGTTGATTATCTCGATGCAGGCGACTGCCTTGTCATAAACGAAACAAGGGTGCTTCCCGCGCGCTTGATAGGCGAAAGAGAGGACACGGGCACCCGCGTTGAGATACTGCTGTTAAAGCGGCTTACCGAAGAAAACTGTTGGGAGTGTATAGTATACCCGGGTAAAAAAGCAAGGGTAGGTAAGAGGATAGTTTTTGGCGGAGGGCTTTTAAAAGCCGAAGTTATCGATATAATCGACGAGGGAAACAGAATAGTGCGTTTCGAGTTTGACGGCATTTTTGAGGAGATACTGGACCAACTCGGTCAGATGCCTCTCCCGCCGTATATAACGGAAAAATTGGAAGATAAAGACAGGTATCAGACAGTCTATGCCAAAAACAGCGGTTCGGCGGCTGCGCCTACCGCGGGCCTGCATTTTACGCCCGAACTGCTTAAACAAATAGAAGAAAAAGGCGTGTATATCGCAAAACTTACGCTTCACGTTGGACTTGGTACATTCAGACCCGTTAAGGCTGATGATATTCTCGACCATAAAATGCATAGCGAGTATTACTGCATCGAGCCCGAACAGGCCGATATAATAAACAATGCGCGAAAAAAAGGCGGAAAGATAATTGCCGTAGGTACGACAAGCACAAGAACACTTGAATCGGTAGCCGAAGAGGACGGATCTATCCCCGCAAAAAGCGGCTGGACAGATATTTTTATCTATCCCGGATATAAATTTAAGGCGATAGACAGGCTTATCACAAATTTCCACCTGCCCGAAAGTACGCTTATTATGCTTGTAAGCGCCCTTGCAGGCAGAGAAAATGTACTTAATGCATACCAAAATGCAGTGGAGAAAAAATACAGATTTTTCTCGTTTGGGGATGCGATGTTCATAAAGTAAATGTACCATAAATTTTTAAGGGGGATAAAATTATGGCAAAAACAATAAGTGAGTTTAAAAGTGCTGTGGTCAAAGATGTAAAACCAATCGGCGAAGAAGGCAGCGATTGGGGTTGGAGAAGGGATTTTAGAGGTTTTAAAGGAAAAATATGTTTTTACGAAAGTGAAAAATATGAACCGGGAATGGTATATGTATATATGCAAAATGAAATTTCCGACTTTGAAACAAGCAGCGGCAGTATTAAAATAAACGATAAAACCGTTACGCTTACAACCAAAAATACCGAGTATGTTTTTGAGATATTAAGTGAATAATACAATGCCGCCCGGCTGCAATAAAGCGGATGGGCGGCATTTTTTATTTTTTCGGCGGTCTTTCACCAAAATACTGGTAGTAGTCTATTTTTACGTTGCCGTTAAAAAGTTTACGCTTTTTGTCGGCGCGCCTGCCGTACAGTTTTTCAAAGCCCTCGTGTGAAGTGATGATATATACCGACCACGTTTTATCGGCGCAAAAAAGTTTACCCATATCGCGGTAAAGCTGTTCGACCTCGTCAAGAACGCCCATTCTTTCGGCGTACGGCGGATTACTTATGCATACGCCGTATTTTTCGGTCAATTTCACTTTATTAAATGGCCTTACATTAAATTCGATCACATCGTCAACACCTGCATTTTCGGCATTTTGCCTTGCGATCTCTATTGCGTGAGGGTCAATGTCCGATGCCTGTATTTTGGGCACTATATCGGTTTTGATAGCGGAAAACGCTTCTTTTCTTGCATTTTTCCAGGCCTGAGTGTCTATTATGTCCCAATCTTCCGATACAAATTTTCTGTCAAGCCCCGGGGCTATGTTTTTGGCTATCATTGCAGCCTCGATAGGGATAGTTCCCGAGCCGCAGCACGGGTCAAGCAGCAGCCTGTCTTTGTTCCAATAGCTTAAATCTATCATAGCCGCAGCCATAGTTTCCTTAACAGGGGCTATGACCTGGCTTTCGCGGTAGCCGCGTTTATGCAGCGCAGCGCCCGATGTATCGATAGTAAGTGTGACCTCGTCTTTTAATATAGCGACCTGCACTTTATACACGGCACCCGTTTTTTCAAACCAGTTTATTTTATATTTTTTCTTTAATTTTTCGACAATGGCTTTTTCGACAATAGATTGACAATCGGGCACGGAGTAGAGGGTTGATTTTATTGACTTGCCCGTAACCGTAAAGTTGGCATCAATAGGCAGTACATCGCCCCAGGGCAGCTGATTTGTCCTGTCAAAAAGCTGTTCAAAGCTGTAGGCTTTAAATTTGCCCATTACAAGCAATATTCTGTCTGCCGAGCGAAGATTTATATTTAATTTCGGGATATCCGTCAAGTCTGCTTCAAATTCGATAGAGCCGTCAAGTACGGTCTGCTTTTCAAAACCGAGATTTTTTAACTCACGTTTAACCACCGCTTCAAGCCCGAATGTGGATGTTGCGATAAGATTTATTTTCTCCATTGTTTTTCTCCTAATTTATTTTAATAACTCTGTCGTAGAGCATTTCGTGTTTTCCATAGATGGTATCGTTATGGTAATGCCCGAAAAACCATTTTTTATAGGTCAGTTTTCTGTCTATCTCTTCCAAAAAGGCTGTCAGTTTATCATAAGTACGAGAGAACCTCATCTGATCCATTACATTGTTTCCGATGCAGTGGGTCACTACATAATCGACCGTATAATTGTTTTTTTCGAGATTTTTTCTTGCTTCTTCATATTCGCTGTCATTTGGGAGTTCGGCACTCCACCAGCTTTTCCCGGGTTCGCGCCATTCACTGTCGGTACTTGATGCTCCTCCCATAGTGAAAAATTTAAGGCCGTCTATCGTATATACCTGTCCGCGCATAAGATGGATAACGCTTTCTCTTATTTTATGCACCTTTCCGCCGTTCCATATTTCAGTTGGATAGGAATTTAAAAGGTCGTGATTTTCGTGGTTTCCGTCAACAAAAAGCGTTGTAAAATTGCGTTTTTCGTACTGATTTAATAAATAAGCATCTTTGCCCGCATTTTTTTCGTCAAGTATCTCGTAACTGTCGGGAATATGCTTATCCCCGTACCATACTGCGCCGAAATCACCGCAAACAATAAGATAATCACTTTTTGTCATATTTTTCTGCATAAAAAAATGTTTGGTATTTATTTTTTCGATTTCAAAATCACCGTGCATATCACCTGTTATGTATATCATATTATCTCTCCAATCTTTAATACAATAAGTATACACAATTTTAAAAAAAATTTCAATATGGTGTTTATTATTTTGTAAATTTATGTTATTATAAATATAAGTATGTAAAAAATATAAACAGGAGAAAACTTATGTATAAATTACTTAAAA
>CAMNCZ010000100.1 GCA_946534775.1 uncultured Eubacteriaceae bacterium | reverse complement strand
AAATATAAAAGGGGTGCCGAAAGATAAATACAATGGATAACAATATTTTCAGAGAAAAAAATATCAAAAAAATATCTTCACCCGAGCAGCTTGATGATTTTATAAAAATAACAAGGCCCGGGGTGTGGCTGGTTATGGCTGCGCTGATAATACTTATTGCGGGCTGTGCCGTGTGGGCGGTATTCGGGGTTACGCAGGTGACGGAAAAAGACGGCACGACACGGTCGGTGCATCCTATAGAATTTGTGATAAACTGATTTTGGGGAAGATGATATGGAACGTAAAATAAAACAGCCTGTGTTGAAGGGTGTTGCGAAAACACCCGTTATAATGCAGATGGAAGCGCTTGAATGCGGTGCGGCTGCGCTGGCAATGGTGCTTGCGTATTACGAAAAGTGGATACCGCTTGAGCAGGTAAGGCTGGACTGCGGCGTTTCGCGCGACGGTTCCAATGCGGGCAATATTATGCTTGCCGCAAGAAACTACGGCCTTGAAGCGGAAGGTTTTAAGGTGGAGCCCGAGGAACTGCGTGACGGCGGCCAGTTTCCGTGCATACTGCATTGGGAGTTTAATCATTTTGTTGTGTGCAACGGTTTTAAAGGCGATAAAGTATATATAAACGATCCCGCGCGCGGCAGCATAGTCGTGGATATGGAGGAGTTTGACCGCGCCTTTACGGGCGTTTGTATAATGTTTGAGCCTACAGAAAGTTTTGTGCCCGAAGGCAGCAAAAAAAGCGTGTTTGCCTTTGTAAAGGAACATCTTAAAGGGACAACTGCGGCAATAATGTTCGTGTTTCTTGCAACGCTTATCGTTACGGGGCTTGATGTTGTGACGGCGGGTTTTTCAAGGATATTTATGGATTACCTGCTGACGGGGCTGAACAACGACAAACTTTTTCCTTTTATGGTGGGGCTTGGTATGCTGTCGGCAGTCAAAGTTATTGTCGAAGTGATAAGAAGCGTTTACTCGCTGCGCTTAAACGGTAAAATCGCCGTTATCGGCAATACATCATATATGTGGCACGTTTTAAGGCTGCCTATGGAGTTTTTTTCGCAGCGGTCCGCGGGCGATATACTTTTAAGGCAAAAAACAAATGCCGTTGTTGCGGCAAATATGGTAAACAGCGTTGCGCCGCTTTTGATAAATTTTGGTATGCTGATATTTTATTTTGTGGTAATGCTGCGTTATTCGCCGCTGCTTACGGCAATAGGTGTCAGCGCGATAATGATAAATTTGCTTGTTTCAAGATATGTCGCGTATAAAAGACAAAATGTCACAAGGGTACTTATGCGCGATAAAAGCAAGTTGGCATCAATAAGCGTTTCGGGCATTGAAATGATGGAAACGATAAAGGCGGGCGGTGCCGAAAACGGCTGGTTTGAGCGTTGGTCGGGCTGTCAGGCTTCGGCTAATACCCAAAAAGAAAGATATGAGATAATAAATTACTATCTTGGACATATACCTGTACTTGTAAGCAAGTTTGCGAATATATTGGTGCTTGTTCTGGGTACATATCTTGTTATGCGCGGCAGTTTCAGCGTTGGTATGATATTTGTTTTTCAGAGTTTTCTTACAAGTTTTACCGCACCCGCAAACCAGATGATGTCGGTTGGCGAAAAATTTATCGAAATGCGCACCGATGTGGAGCGTATAGATGATGTTATGAAATATCGGGTAGCGGTGGAAGAAAAAGACAATGACACCGATGCCGAACTTAACAAATTAAGCGGCGATATAGAGATAAAAAATGTCACATTCGGTTATTCAAGGCTTGGCGAGCCGCTTATAAAAGATTTTAATTTAAGCGTAAAAGCGGGCAGCCGCATTGCGATAATGGGTGCTTCGGGCTGCGGAAAATCCACCGTTTCAAAGCTTATCTCGGGGCTTTACAAGCCGTGGAGCGGCGAAATTTTATTTGACGGGAAACGTTTTGACGAGATCGACAGAGATGTTTTTACGGGGTCGGTCGCAGTTGTGGATCAGGATATAACGCTTTTTGAGGATACCATAGCCAACAATATCAGGATGTGGGATGACAGCATAGAGGATTTTGAGATAATACTTGCGGCAAGAGATGCAAGGCTGCACGATGATATTATGCAGCGCCGCGGCGGCTATCAGTATAAGCTGTGCGAGGGCGGCAAGGACCTGTCGGGCGGTCAGCGCCAAAGGCTTGAAATTGCCCGCGTGCTTGCGCAGGATCCGACGATAGTTATACTTGACGAGGCAACGAGCGCACTTGATGCAAAGACCGAAAACGAGGTAGTCGGTGCGATAAATCAGCGCGGTATAACCTGTATCGTCATTGCACACCGCCTTTCGGCCATAAGGGATTGTGACGAGATAATCGTGCTTGATAACGGCCGTATAGCAGAGCGCGGCACACATAAACAGCTGATGGAAAAAAACGGCCGCTATGCGCAGCTGGTTTCCAATGAATAGAGGTAGACAATGGGTTGGTTCAGTGAACAGATAGAACAAAGACGAAAACTTGATAACGAGGTTTTTGAAGATTCGTTCATAAGGCTTGCGGGCACTGTTATAGGCAGTGATGAGGCGGCAAAACTAAGCGGCCGCAACCCCGATATCCGTGATGCGGTAAAGGCGATAATGCGCTATTTCGGCATAAAGGAAAGGGATGTGCCTATCAGTGTTACCGATTTTGACGAAAAACTTGAATACGCTTTTCGCTGTGACGGCATTATGCGCAGATATGTGCGCCTTGAAAAGGGCTGGTACAAAGAGGCTTACGGCCCTATGCTGTCCTGGCGCGAGGATAACGGCGAGCCTGTGGCCTTGCTGCCAAGGGGCAATACATATTATTTTTATGATGAAAAAAGCGGAAAAAGGGTCAAGGTAAATTCAAAAACCGAAAAAATGCTGACGGAGGAGGCGGTTTTGTTTTATAAGCCTTTTCCGCCCGAAAAACTTAAAATTTCGGACTTACTGGGATATATGGCGAGCAGAATAACCAGACACGATATTGCGCTTATATCGGGCGCTTCACTTGCGGTCACACTGGTGGGTATGCTTGTGCCTGCGGCAAACAAGCGGCTGTTCTCCGTTGTGGCGGATTCGGGGTCGTATACGGTGCTGACGGCTATGGCGATATTTATGATATGTGTCGAGGTATCGATGCTGTTGTTCGAGATAATAAAAGAAATTCTTACGCAGGGGATCGGTGCCAAAATAAGTCTGTCGGTGGAAGCGGCCGCAATGATGCGCGTACTTTCGCTTCCGCCCGATTTTTTCAGAAATTACAGCGCGGGCGAACTTTCAAACAGAGTGGGGCAGATACAGTCGTTTTGCACCTTGTTGGTAAATTCGGTGCTTTCGCTGGGTCTTACAAGTATTTTTTCGCTTGTGTATATAGGTCAGATATTTATTTATGCGCCGGGTCTTGTTACAACGGCACTTTATATTCTTGTCGTTACGGTCGTACTTTCGGTAATAACCTCGCTTTGGCAGATGCGATACAGCCGCAAGCGTATGGCTTATGCCGCAAAGGAAAACGGTATCGGCTACTCCTTTGTAACGGGCATACAGAAGATAAGGCTTGCGGGTGCCGAAAAACGCGCCTTTGCAAAATGGGCCGATACTTATTCGCAGGAGGCTAAAATGGCCTACGACCCGCCGATATTTCTTAAAATAAGTACAGCCGTAAATATGGCAGTCTCGCTTGCGGGTACTATGGCTATGTATTATATGGCGGTGACAACAAATGTAAGTGTTGCCGATTACTACGCCTTTAATTCCTCGTTTGGTATGGTTTACGGCGCATTTATGGCGCTTACGAGCGCGGTGCTTATAACCGCGGATGCAAGGCCCATTCTTGATATGTGCAGACCCATACTTGAGGCGGAACCCGAGATATCGGAGGGCAAACAGCCCGTTACAAGGCTGAGCGGCGGTATAGAACTGAGCAATGTATCTTTTGCTTACAATGAGGATATGCCAAAGGTCATAGATGACCTTACGCTTAAAATACGCCCCGGGCAGTATGTGGCTGTAGTAGGCGAAACAGGCTGCGGCAAATCGACGCTTATGCGCCTTTTGCTTGGCTTTGAAAAGCCGCAGAGAGGTGCGGTATATTACGACGGCCTTGACCTGCAAAGGCTTGATGCACGTTCGTTAAGGCGGAAAATCGGCGTAGTTATGCAGGACGGAAAACTTTTTCAGGGAGATATTTTCTCAAACATAGCTATATCGGCGCCTATGCTTACGCTTGACGAGGCGTGGGAAGCTGCCGAAACAGCGGGTGTTGCCGATGATATCAGACAAATGCCTATGGGTATGCACACAATAATATCCGAGGGTTCGGGCGGCATTTCGGGCGGTCAGCGCCAAAGGCTTATGATAGCAAGGGCAATAGCGCCTAAGCCGCGTATACTGATGTTTGACGAGGCGACAAGCGCCCTTGACAATATCACGCAGAAAAAAGTTTCCGAGTCACTTGACAAGCTTAAATGCACAAGGATAGTCATTGCGCACCGCTTATCCACAATTATGCAGTGTGACAGGATAATCGTGCTTAAAAACGGCAAAATAGCCGAAGACGGTACATACAAACAGCTTGTTGAAAAAGACGGTTTTTTTGCTGAACTTGTAAAAAGACAGCAGTTAAATAAATAAAAAAAGGAGATATAATTATGACAATAACCAAAAATCTTGAAAACGACAAATTGACGGTAGCGATCGAGGGCCGTCTTGATACAACGACCGCACCGCAGCTTGAAGCCGAGATAAAAGAGTCTATCGACGGTGTAAAGGAACTTGTTTTTGATGTGAAGGACCTTGACTACATTTCTTCTGCGGGCCTGAGAGTGCTTTTAAGCGCACAAAAGGTTATGAACAAGCAGGGTAAAATGGTGGTAACGGGTGCAAACGAGGCCGTAATGGAAATTTTTGAAGTAACGGGCTTTGTGGATATTTTAAATCTGGAATAAGGAGAGTGTTTATATGAAAACAGATGTATTTGAATTATCGCAGGATAACAAAAACCTTGAGGATCTTCTTGATGCGACCGAAAAAGCGGCCGTTTACAGTGATCTTGACAGCAAGCAGACAATAAGGCTCAGACTGCTTGCGGAAGAGTTGATAGGTATGCTGCCCGAACTGCTTGAATTTGTAAAGGGCGAGTTTTGGGTGGAAAGCAAGGGCAAGGCTTTTGAACTTCATTTTGCGGCTACGCTTGACGATATGTTTGCAGCCGACAGAGAAAAGCTTATGTCTTTATCCACATCGGGTAAAAATGCCGCCGCAAAAGGCATTATGGGCAAAATACGCGCCGCATTTGAGATTATGCTTATAGAATATGCGACCGTTCCTCTTCCCGTGGGTTATGACTACTACGATATGGGTATGATGCCCGATCCCGCATACTACAGTGCACTTTGGTCGCTTGAACAGTACAAAGAGGCCGCAAAGCAGGATGTTGATGCCTGGGATGAACTTGAAAAATCCATTATCGCAAACCTTGCCGATGATGTTGTTGTAGGTATCAAAGGCAAGCAGGTAGACATTGTAATAAAAAAGAGTTTTGAATAAAATAAGAGGGTGTCGCATTAAGCTCCACCCTCTGGCAAAAAACAGGTTTTTTGCCAAT
>CAMNCZ010000099.1 GCA_946534775.1 uncultured Eubacteriaceae bacterium | reverse complement strand
TTTGCATCAAGCAGTGTTGCGGCGCTTGGTGTTGCCGCGCACGAAACAGGCCACGCTATACAGCATAACAAGGGTTATACACCGCTTGCAATAAGAAGCAGTATTTTCCCCGCGGTAAATATAGGCAGCAAACTTGCCGTTCCGCTTGTGTTTGTGGGTATACTTATAGGCTATTTCACAAACAGCCTTTTCCTTGCCTATGCGGGCATAATACTTTTTACATTTGTGGTTATTTTTCAGCTGGTGACTCTTCCCGTTGAGTTTGATGCATCGCACAGGGCAATGAATATGCTTGTGGATTACGGCTTTTTAAGCGACAGCGAAGCAACGGGCGCAAGAAAAGTCCTTACGGCTGCGGCGCTTACTTATGTTGCTGCGGCAGCTGCATCGATAATCAACCTTTTAAGGCTTATAGCCATTGTAAACGGCGGAGGCCGCAGAAGAAGATAATGCAGTGGGAATAAATATTGACATATTGCGAAAAAAAGTATATAATCAATTAATAAACATTAACAAGGAAAAAGGCGGCATTTGCCGTCTAAGGTGAAGTAAAATGCAAAAGGATATCTCAATTGCCGTTATAAAGCGTTTACCCAGATACTATCGCTATCTCGGCGATCTGCTTGAACACGGCGTTACTCGTATTTCTTCAAACGATCTTGCAAGGCGAATGAACCTTACGGCATCGCAGATAAGGCAGGACCTTAACAAATTCGGCTGCTTCGGACAGCAGGGATACGGGTATAATGTAGAACTTCTCTACGAGGAAATAAAGGCTATTTTAGGCCTTCAGCGTACCTATAATCTTATTATAATAGGCGGCGGCAACCTTGGCCAAACGCTTGCAAACTACGGTAATTTCCAAAAACGCGGCTTTAAATTTACCGCGGTTTTTGACAAAAACCCAAGACTTATCGGCCTTAACATCCGTGGTATAGAGATAATGGATGTGTCGGGGCTTGACAACTATCTTAAAACCAATAAGGTAGATATTGCGGTATTGGCGCTTCCAAAAACAAATGTTGCAGAAGTACTGCCGATATTGGTACAAAATAATATAAGCGGTATATGGAACTTTTCTCACGTCGATCTTAAAACGCCCGACAGTATAACCGTGGAAAATGTCCATCTTACCGACAGTCTTCTTACGCTTTCTTATAGACTCAGCAGAAACGATAAGGGAGAGTAAAGGTTAAATATTTAAGGGCAGTTTCTGCCCTTTTTTTATGAGGTGTGACAGATGGAAAATAAAAAACAGGGGACGGATTGGATAAAAGGCGGAATATTATGCATAATAACCGCTGTTGTGCCGATCATTGTTAAAATGGTACAGCTGCATCCGCGTGCCGATGAATACGGTGTTGTACGCGCACAATGGAATATAGTAGATGCTTTCAGCTATTACAAAATGTCTGTAATAATGATATTATCGGCAATTCTTGCGCTTTATTCCCTTACGGATATGTGGGGCAGAGAGCCGAAAAAAGCAATAAAACGCCCCGAAAATTTTATCCCGCTTGCGTTTTTGCTGTTAAGCCTGGTCTCTGCCATAGTTTCACCATATAAAACTGTGGCTTTTTACGGCGCCAGCGAACGATTTGAGGGATTTTGGATGTGGGCGGCATATATGCTGCTTTTTGTGGAGGCAAGGATATTTACGGACAGCAAAAAGAGTATGTTTACGCTTTTATCCGCATTTTCCGTGGGTGCGCTGCTTGTCGGCGGCATTGGTTTTTTACAGTATATCGGCAAAAACCCTTATGATACCGAGTTTGTCAAAAAACTTGTTATGGGCAGTGTACAGGGCAGTTTTTCGATGCGCTTCACCTCCGTATTTTCCACACTTTATAATCCAAATTGCGTCGGAATATATACGGGTATGCTTTGTCCGCTTTTTCTGATAACGGGAATTGCCGCACCTATAAAAAAATGGTATAAATATGTTCTTTTGGCGCTTGCGGCGCTGATGCTCGTAAATATGCTGGGCTGCGAATCGGTCGGCGGTTTCCTTGGCTTTTTGTCGGGTACGGGCTTTGCCGTTTTGGTATCGATCGTTTATCTTATAAAAAAACTCGGCA
Source organism: uncultured Eubacteriaceae bacterium (assembly GCA_946534775.1). GTDB lineage: Bacteria > Bacillota > Clostridia > Lachnospirales > CAG-274 > RGIG4310. The sequence continues at coordinate 3,544 of CAMNCZ010000099.1, read as the reverse complement.
AAAAAGGTATTGTTGCCGCGGCAGTTTGCGTGATATGTCTTGCAGCGGGGGCTGCAATTATCCTTTCGGGAAATTCAATGATAGCGCAGAAGGCAGATATTATCAGACAAACGATAAAAAATCCGCAAACTGCGGAAAATCCGTTTTTCTTTAAAAATATCAGCAAATTGGACGACAATACCACTGTAATAACCGTTGAAACGGGTGATGTGCTTATAAGCGCCGAAAACGGCAAAAAGAAAGTTGCATTTTCGGAAAACGGCAGTGAGATACGCATACTTGAAATGACGGAAAAAACGCCGGACAGCGGTTTTGAGGAAACACTTGCGTTTGATGTACCCGGAGTTGCCGAAAGTTCTGTCAGTACCACAAGCGATGGCTTTATGCAGTTTAAATCGGGTGACGGTAAAAATTTTACCAGCTTTTACTTTGACATATCGGACGGAAACCTTGTCTATACCGATATGTTCTCAAACCCCATAGATCTTGATGCAGTTTATCCGTCTTTTGGTTTTGAGGGTATGGAAAGATTGGGCAGCAACCGTGGTTATATATGGTCAAGGAGCATACCGCTTATTGCAAAAAATATTATAATAGGTGCGGGCCCCGACTGCTATGTGTTTAAATTTCCGCAGAAAGATGTATTAAGCAAACTGAAGTTTTTGGGAAATCCCAATGTTATAATAGATAAGCCGCATAGTTTTTATTTGCAGGTCGCAATAAACAGCGGACTTATATCGCTGATGCTGCTTATAGCGCTGTTTGTGATATATATTGCAAAAACAGTCGTGTCGGTGCTGAAATGCAAAAACTATATGCTGCTTGGTATAAGACTTGGCGCTGCGGCGGGCGTTATCGGTTATCTTGCTTCGGTCACAACTACCGACAGTGTAGTAAGCGTATCGCCGCTGTTCTGGATACTTTTGGGGCTTGGTTTTGCGGCAAACAACCTTGAAATAAATGATGAAGAGTAAACATTTTAAAAGGAGAAAAAAATGTATTTAAAGGTAAAACGTGTGCTTGATGTTGTTTTAAGCGTTATTGCACTTTTGATGATATGGTGGGTATATATTATTATTGCGGTAATGATAATAAGTGATGATAAGGGTCCTGTTATTTTCAAACAAAGAAGAGTGGGCAAAGATAAAAAAGAATTTATGATATATAAATTCAGAACTATGAAAATGGACACTCCGAAAGATGTTCCGACACATTTACTGGAAGACCCGAACAGCCATATCACAAAGGTAGGGGATTTTCTGAGAAAATTCAGCCTTGACGAACTTCCGCAGCTTATCAATATTATCAAAGGCGATATGAGTATAGTCGGTCCGCGCCCCGCGCTTTACAATCAGTACGATCTGATAGCGGAACGTGACAAATACGGCGCAAATTCCATTCGCCCCGGCCTTACGGGACACGCGCAGATAAACGGCAGAGACGAACTTTCAATAAAAGGCAAGGCTATGTATGACGGCGTTTATGTGGAAAAAATGGGCTTTTTTATGGATCTTGGCATTATACTTAAAACAGGCGGCATAGTGCTTAAAAGAACGGGTTTTAAAGAAGGAAAAAACGAATGATAGCGATAACGGGCAAAAACGGGTATATCGGCACGGCACTCAAAACCTATTTTGAAAAAAAGGGGATAGAAGTGCGGTGTGTCGGTGTACGCGGAGATATCCCCGATAATATTTTTGAAAATACCGATACGGTCATTCATACGGCAGGTATCGTGCATAATAAAAAGGCCGATGCCGAGTTATATGAAAAAGTTAATGTCAGTCTTACCGAAAAACTGGCGGATACTGCAAAAAAAAACGGCGTAAAGCATTTTGTTTTTCTAAGCACAATGAGTGTATACGGCCTTATTGTCGGCAAAATTACAAAAGATACACCCGTTTTGCCGACAAACGATTACGGCAAAAGCAAACTTTTGGCGGAAAAGATACTTCTTGCTATGGCCGATAAGGATTTTAAAGTGAGTGTAATAAGACCTCCGATGGTCTATGGGAAAGACTGTCCGGGAAATTACAGGCTGCTTTCAAAACTGGTTAAAACAATAAAAATACTTCCTTATACCGATAACAAAAGAAGTATGATATATATAGAGAACCTTGTCAGCTGCATTGAAGATATAATAAACAACAATGTTTACGGTGTGATTTGTCCGCAGAACAAGCAATATGTAAATACGGCGGAAATGTGCGGATATATTGCAAAATACAACAACAGAAATATTTATTTCTCAAAGCTGCTTGGTAAGATAGTTTCAAAATTGAAGATAAACGCGGTACAAAAAGCCTTCGGCAGCTTGTATTATGCCGAAAATATCGCTTTTTTATGTGATAAAATAGGGCTTGAAAAAAGCATTGAAATTACGGAAAATAATTAAAACGTAAATTAAAATAGTTTATAGTAAACGACATTTAAAAATGTCCTTTACTATAACCCTGCGGGGCATGCACACGACTGCGTACAAGGAATAAAGCCGCTTTGCGGCTCGCAGTCGGCGCAAGTAAACGCCCAAAGTCCAAAGACTTTTGTCGTTTACTATAAAAATAAAAATAATTGATTTTATATATTGAAATATACACAAAAATGTAGTATAATAAATGCAATTGCCTGTTTTCACAAGGATTAAAGTTTTTTAGGAGGGTTCATAATGAGTTCGGCAGAGAATATGACTGTAAATTGTATAAGGATATTAAGCGCAGAGGCGATACAAAAGGCAAAATCGGGACATCCCGGCGTTGCAATGGGTGCTGCGCCGATAGGCCTTGAACTTTGGTCAAATCATCTTAAACACAGCCCGAGCGATCCAAACTGGATAGACCGCGACCGTTTCGTTCTTTCGGCGGGTCATGGATCTATGCTGTTATATTCGCTTTTGCACCTTTTCGGTTATCCTGTTTCTATGGAGGATATAAAGCAGTTCAGACAATTCGGCTCCAAAACACCGGGTCATCCCGAGTTCGGTCATACCGTGGGGGTAGAGGCAAGTACGGGTCCGCTTGGCCAGGGCTTTACAAACGCCGTAGGTATGGCTGTTGCGGAAAGTTTCCTTGCGGCTAAATTCAACCGCCCCGGTTTTGATATTATCGACCATTATTCCTACGCGCTTTGCGGTGACGGCTGTCTTATGGAAGGTATTTCCTATGAGGCTGCATCTTTTGCGGGATTAATGGGACTCGGAAAAGTAATAATTTTGTACGATTCAAACGATATTACTATCGAAGGCGGCACAGACCTTGCGTTCAAAGAAGATATTAAAAAACGTTTCGAGTCTGTAAACTGGCATTATCAGTTGGTTGAAGACGGTACTGATACCGCGGCGATAGGCAGGGCTATCGAGGCGGCAAAGGACGAAAAGGACAAGCCCTCTATTATAGAGATAAAAACACAGATAGGTTTTGGCGCACCCAATAAAGCAGGCACAAACAAAGCACACGGCGAACCTCTTGGCGAGGAAGAGCTGGAACTTACCAAAAAGAACCTTGGCTGGACTGCCGAACCCTTTACTGTTCCCGACGAAGTAAAGCAG
>CAMNCZ010000098.1 GCA_946534775.1 uncultured Eubacteriaceae bacterium | reverse complement strand
GATAGCCCGTTTTTATGCCCGTTGTCCCCGACTCTATGCAGCAAAGTATAGGGCTTAAACTCAGCAATTCCTCGCTGTCTATGGTCTTTTTGTCCTTTTTCAGAAAAATAAGGTCTGCGGCGGTATTGAAAATATAGCACATAAAGCCCGCAAGAAAGCCCTCCAATACCGCAAGTATGCAGTAAAACAGGGTTATATTTTCGGACACGGCAAACAAAATGCCGCCAAGAAACATCGATACGCCGCAAAGTGCGCTTTTTGTCAGCGCCGACGGTTTTTTATCCTTTAAAATAAGTATATAGCTGAAAAGCGCAAGTATCGCCGCGGCTATTATATACCGCGAAATGTACACTTTTACGCCTATTGTTGTCAGCCCAAGCACAGAAAACACGCACGCCGTCAAAAAACAGGGGTTAAAACTTAAAGCGCCAAGATACCCCGGCAAAACAGGGTCTATCGTGTCAAAAAGTACAACTCTGCCCATAAAAAAGGCGGCTATACCAAATATATGCGGCAAAGCGCGTATTAAAAATTCGGTAGTTTTTTTTGATAATTTTGTGTTCATTGTAAATTCCTCCGTATTTATAGCGCAATTATACAAAATACGGAGAAAAATTTTTGTCATTTTTTGTACCGAAAATATAAAAATATTTCGACAAATTGTTGTATAATAAATGTGACTTCCGCAAAAATTTCCTGTCATATAGATAAAGGGGGTTTTATTTATGACACAAAAAATAATTTTATCACTTCTTGGCGCCGCTCTTATAGCGGGCTGTACAAATATCGGCAACGCAAAAAACAGCACGGTTTACAAAAACTACAACGAACCTTATGTAGACGGTTTTTGCTATGCCACCGAGGAGAACATATCAAATATGTTTATTGTAAGGGATAAAGACACGATCTTATCCCTTGACGGCTCACGATTTGTCGAATACGAAACAAAAGGTCTGTTGGATAAATACGGTCTTAAAACAGGTGATATGATAAATGTCACTTTTGATGTGCAGCGCACCACAGGCGGCATTGACGGCGTTGCAAAATCCGAACTGCTGAAGGTATTTGACTGTAAAAAAGTGACTTACAGCGATGTTTTCAAAAGCGGCATTATAACCGATTCAAACGGCATATACGGCAACAGGCATATTTCTTCCTACCCAAACGAACTTATTATTTACAACAAAGACGACGAAAGATTTATCTGCTTTTATGATCAAAACAAATATACTCTCTACACCGAAAAAAGCGCGCCGCAGACGTTTGACGAACAACGCACGGTATATATCCCCGCAGTCTCGGCCGACACTGCCGGTTTTACGCAGATAGGTGTGAAAGTTCTCTGCAATAAAAACGTGATAGATGATGATATAATAAAAGCACTGAAAGAAAAAACTTTCACCCAAAACGACGATATTATGCTGCTTGGATTTTGTCAAGACCATACTTACGATGAAAAAAGCGCTTACGCCGATGTATTTGCCGATGCGGAGTACAGCTTTTACGGAACCGGCGAAAACAGCGCCGAAATTTATAAAGTTATAACTTCAAAACAATTTGAAGAAGGCATAACTGCCGAAGAACTTGGTATAGATGAGAGAATGTTTTATGAAGCAAAGGAATTTTGGAACGCTATGCGCAGCAGCTATGCCCGCACCGTCAGACACGCCGACAATACACCATACGACCGCGATATATTGATAATAGGCGGTCCGAACACCGTTTCCGACTCGGAAATATCTTTCGATAAAAATGCAAATGTTATATTGGATAACGGCAAAGGCGGTAAATGCGATTATGCGATAATATGTACCGACGGTGCGTTTTTTGATATATTTTAAATTTGCGATCGAACTTATTGAATTTTGACTTTTTCGGCAGTCTTTGCCTGTTAGTTTGTTAAACAAAAAGCGGGTTCGCCAATAACAGCGCTCCCGCTTTGTTTATGTTTAAATTTAATTGCCAAGTGCGGTATAGACGATATCTGCCGCTACTACGCAAAACAATACTATCCCCAACACCGCAGTAACGTATTTACTGCATTTTTTGTTGAAAAATTTATTTATGGCGGGATGTGCCCAAAACACAAGCAGCACGCAGGCCGTACCGAAGATAAGGCTGCTTATCAGCGACACTCGGCCCTGAAAATTGCATATCCACCTGGAATAGTCCCATAATTTTCGTTTGAGTACCGCTTCTATAAGCAGGGCGCTCAAATACTCCATTACCGTCACTATCGCCATACTGATAAAAAACACTTGCGCGGGTTTATGTTTTTCCGGCCTGAACACCCAAAGCACCACAATGCTGAAAAAGCCGTAAATTATACACAGCGGCAGATGCAGCCAACCGCGGTCCACGATATGCCCCGCAAGTATGCCCTCTGCGACCATTTCGTAAGACCAACCGCAAAAGCTGTACAGCACAAATTCTATAACGCGGGTCCAGAACGGGCGCGTTTTATCCGCAAAATCACTCATAACAACACCTTAAAAGCTTTTAAGTATAACAACGCTTAACGGCGGAAGTCTTAAAACCATACTCCACTCACGGCCGTGGCTTTCAATGCGTTCGGTATAGTACGGATATACGTTTATAACACCGCTGCCGCCAAATTCCACCGCATCGGAGTTGAGTATTTCGTGCCAGTTACCCTCAAACGGCATACCCTGGCGGAAATTCTCGTAAGTGTTGGGCGTAAAGTTGCAGATAACAACCAGCGTATCTTCTTTCTTTCTGCCCTTTCTTATAAACGAATAGATGCTTCTTGTATTGTCGTTTGCATCAATCCATTCAAAGCCTTCGCTTGTAAAGTCGTGAACCCAAAGCGCTTCGTTTTCAAGATAAATGTGGTTAAGGCGCTTCACATAGTCAAGCATTGTCTGATGATGCTGATATTCAAGCAGGAACCAGTCAAGCGGGCGCTTTTCGTTCCATTCAATAAACTGGCCGAACTCGCCGCCCATAAACAGCAGTTTCTTGCCCGGGAAGCCGAACATAAAACCGTAAGCCGCGCGCAGGTTCGCAAATTTCTGCCACAAATCACCCGGCATTTTATCCAGCATAGACCGCTTGCCGTGTACTACCTCGTCGTGGCTTAAAACCAGTACAAACCTTTCGGTATACGCATATACCATACCAAAGGTAAGATTGTTGTGATGATACTTTTTGTATATCGGGTCCTTTTCGATATATTCAAGAAAATCGTTCATCCAGCCCATATTCCATTTAAGCGAGAAACCGAGACCGTTTTCTTCCTTGACCGATTTTGTGATATTTGGCCAGGATGTGGACTCCTCCGCTATCATAAGCGCGTGCGGGTTTCTCTCCGCCATAATGGAGTTAAGGTGTTTCATAAATTCTATAGCATCAAGGTTTTCGTTGCCGCCGTATTGGTTTGCTACCCACTGGCCGTCTTCCTTGCCGTAGTTTAAGTAAAGCATAGAAGATACCGCATCGACACGCAGACCGTCAATGTGGAATTTTTCTACCCAGTAAAGGGCATTTGCAATAAGGAAATTCTTTACTTCGCTTCTGCCAAAATTAAAGATGTATGTGCCCCACTCCGCGTGTTCGCCCCGGCGCGGGTCGGAATGTTCAAACAGCGCCGAACCGTCAAAACGGCCGAGACCGTGTGCATCTTTCGGGAAGTGCGCAGGCACCCAGTCAAGAAATACGCCAATGCCCGCCTGATGGCATTTATCGACAAATGTCATAAATTCATCGGGTGTGCCGTAGCGGCTTGTGGGCGCATAATAACCCGTAACCTGATAACCCCAGGAACCGTCAAACGGATGTTCCTCAACAGGCAAAAGTTCGATATGTGTATAGCCCATTTCCTTTACATAAGGGATAAGCTGATCTGCCAGTTCAAGGTAGGTAAGGAAACGGTTTTCCTCGTCCTCCACTCTCTTCCAGGAGCCGAGATGTACCTCGTAAATATTCATCGGTATGTCGTATTTGTCGCGGTTTTTAAGTCCCTCATACCACGCACCGTCATTCCATTGGTGATTGTTTATATCAAATATCTTTGAGGATGTACTCGGGCGCAGTTCCGCCATTTTGCCAAACGGGTCCTGTTTTTGGATAATACTGCCGTCTGCCGTTTTTATCTCAAATTTATATGAATCAAAATCTCTCAGACCCGGAATAAAAATTTCCCACACACCCGAACTTTTAAGCGCACGCATCGGATGACGTCTGCCGTCCCAGGAGTTGAACTCGCCGATAACGCTGACACGCCTTGCATTTGGTGCCCATACGCCGAAAGCGACACCGCTCACGCCGTCGATAACGCGGGGATTGGCACCCATTTTTTCATATACCTGATAATTTGTGCCCTGATTGAACAAATAATAATCGATCTCTTCTATCGTGGGCATAAAGGAATAGGCATCGTATATCTCGTTTACCTTGTTGTCTTCGCCTTTCCACTTAACTTCGTATCTGTATTTGAACCACTCCGTGCGGCCCGTTATTATGCACTCAAAAAAGCCGTCGGAATGGATCATATCCATATCCCAGCGATTTTCGGGCGCTGCATCTTCAATTACCGTCATCTTTTCGGCCTGCGGTATAAAAGCACGCACCACAAGACAGTCTTCCCCCTTAGACTTAAACTCGTGCATACCGAGTATCTGATGCGGATCCCCATAATTTGCATTAACTATCTGCTGAAGTTCGCTCATAGTGATCGTTGTAAGCATAATATGCCTCCTTCTCTTTCACAGAATTTATCTTTCGATTTGTATATTTACAGTATAACATATAATCAAAAAAAAGTAAATGAATTTTATCCAAATTTTTCCGATGTTACTTCAAACTCACATTCAAGCCCCGCATTTTCCTTTGCGGCGCTTATGCCAAGTTCCTTATCGACGGACAGTGCATAGAGCGTAACAAAATATTTTCCGTTGTTTTCGCCCGTGTCAAAGCCGTCCGCATAACCCAGGCCAAGCCAGCCGAAAGCCTCGTTTACGCTGTCGTATACGGCGGCTATCTTTTCCTCGTCCTCGGCGCTTAAATTTTCGGAGGGCACTTCCCAGGTAATGTTTATCCAATACATTTTGTTGTCGGGAACAGCCGCATAGCCCTCCGACTCATACTGCTGCTTAAATTTTTTCAGAAAAAGCTTCGCGTTGCCGCACTCTTCTTCCCAACATTCGCCCACCGTGCCTACCTGCCCGATATGTACGGTAGCCATATCGTCATCCACCCAACATTCGGCATATTGCAGGCCTTCGTCCGTTTTTTTGTAAAGTTTTATCATTTTATGTACATATTCTCCATTTCAAGCAATTTTTCTTCATCAACTTCAAAAGCGTGATTTTTCAGCTTATCTTTGTTTTTAAGAAATTCACGTGCATTTTCAAGCGCAAAGGCCTTATCAAGCGGCTTTTCGTCCAAAAGATCGGCAAGAAACACCTTAAATTGCAGTGTATTGTCAAAGCCAAGGTGTTTTAATGCCATTTCGGCAAGTTTTTTATCGGGATATGTATCTACATAACCGCCCAGATACATACCGCAGGCACGGCCGTGTGCAATGCCCAACTCGTATGTCACTTTATAGCTCATAACGTGCGGGATGGAGGTGGAAGCCTGCGCAATGGGAATACCGCCTGCAGCC
>CAMNCZ010000097.1 GCA_946534775.1 uncultured Eubacteriaceae bacterium | reverse complement strand
AGAAAACTCTTTTTTTGAAGGTACGAAATATACGGGTGCTGTTGTCGGCTATAACGAGGCAAGGTTTTTGTACCGCTGCACAAATAAAGCAGATGTGCGTTCAACGGCTTCGGGCGCTTATACGGGCGGTATAGTGGGCTATCAGGCTGCGAAAAATAATTTTGCGGATTGTTATAATTACGGCGATATTACGGGAACGGACTACACCGGCGGTATTGCGGGCGCGATAGTGCCTTCGGCTGCGCTTGCAAGGGAGTTCGGAAATTTCGGTAAAGTTATCGGCACAAAATACGCGGGCGGCATTGTCGGTTTGCTTGAATGTAATATGCTTGGCAGTGAATTGAATTTTTGTTATAATACGGGTGAGGTGTATGCGACGGAATATGCAGGCGGCATTGCAGGCTACAGCGACAGATATTTCGGCAGTTCGGGTTCGAGCGGCGGCGGAAGCGTTATGTGGAATGTGGCAAATACCATTTTAAACAGCTACAATTACGGCAGATTAAGCGGTGAACATACATCGGGATTAGCGGGACACAACGGCAGTGTCGGTATAGAAAACTGTTATTATCTTGAAGGCACCTCAAACGATGACGGCTATATACAGAGCATTTACGATTCTAAAGCGGGGGAATGGCGGGATATATATGCTTCGCTTGGACGTTCGCTTACCGCCGAACAATTTGCATCGGGTGAAGCGGCGTATCTTCTTAATGAAATGGAGTCGGGCCGATATTTATGGCTGCAGGATATAGGGAAAGATCCATATCCGTATCTCAGAAAGTTAAACAGCGGTTTGGTATATTACAGTGTGCTTGACAAGAAATTTTCAAATACCGAAAATCCTTACGAATACGCTTATAAATCGCGCGGTGATGTAAATATGGATGAAAACGTGGATATAACGGATGTTATACAAATAATGAAAAAGGCGGAGTCGAGTGATTATGTGATGCCGATAGAAAAATATCTTGCGGAAAACGATATAGATATACAGGACCCCTTCGGAGATATAGACGGGGACGGCAGTATAACCGAGGCCGATGCTAAGATGATGCTTGATATTATGGTTTTGATGTGATATTTTTATCTCCCCTTCTTGACAGTTTGCGGAAAGGGGAGATATTTATTTTTTATTCTTTATTTTTTTTCTTTTTCGGAAGTTTAGGCAGCTGCGGCGGTTCAAACTTTGCGTTCTGGGCGGCCGCCTCTATGTTTTCTTTAAGCGTTTCTTTGCCTGTTTCAAGCAGCATTGAAAAAGCACGGCGCGTAACCTTCTGACGTTCGGGGGAAAGTTTGGCTATAGCCTTTAATATAGCGGTGTAGGATGAGAATTTGTGTTCCTCCAACTCCCCGATAGTTTCCTTTTCGGGGGCTTCGATAACGTCAAAAAGTGAATCGGTGATGATCTTTCTGGTGTTGTCGTCAAGTTCCGACATCCAGGTGTTCATTACCTTGTTTATATAAGCGCCTGTTTTTGAAAATTGCTCGGCATAGTCAAAGTGTTTGCGTATGACCTGCCAGGAGTAGGAAAAGTGCTGCAAGATGCCGTGTTCATTGCTGTTGACTATCTTATTTTCGACATTTATGTTCAATAACTGTCCTATTATTGAAGAACGCGGTACAATAGCCGTTATTTTTTTTGTGATTTTTTTGTATCTTTTGGTTTTGGTCACTTCCTCACGGAAACCCGGGCCGTCAAATGCGTAAATTTTTTCTATTGCATCGCTTAATTTTTCTTTGCAGAAAACAGCTGCGTAAATAGCAAGATTTGCACCCTTTGAATGTCCGCCGAGAATAAGCCTGTCACTTGGCGAAAAGTTTTTGTCGATATATTCGGCGGCGTATACCTGCGCGGGTGTTCCCGTCATATAGCTGAAATTAAAGTCCTCGCGCCAGCCTGCGATCGTGCCGTCGGTACCGCGGTAGGCAATAAATTTTCTGCCGTCTTCAAATATGCAGGTTATGGCGGAAAATTGCAGTGCTTCTTTTATATTTGTACGGTTTATGTAGCCCGTAAGTTTTATTTTGTTGAAACGTTCCGATACTCCGAGTGCTTTTATAAGCAGTTTGTCCTGTTCAAAACTGAAAAAAACAAGGTTCTCGTTTATTTTTTGCGGGTCGTAAAGCTTTGCGGCATCTTTTATCGTTATATATTCGGAAAAACTTTCGGGAACGATTCCGTCAAGCACTATATAACTAAGCTGCGCAAGTATCAGCCCGTCAACCTCGTTGAACGGGTCCGCCTCAAACGACAGATCGCCGCGCCAGTTGATGTAATCAAGCATATTTGGCATAAAATCACCTCTTTGGCTAATTATACCATACAATATACAAAACATCAAACCTAAAAATAAAAAATTATTTTTAAAGCCGAGGCGAAAACCCCGGCTGTTTTTAAATAATTATCGGCTGAAGCTGTTTCCCTTCAAGCGCAAGAATTACGGTATCGGTCAGTTTATTGAAATCGGCTACCATAGAAAGCGGTTTATTTATATGATCGTCTTGTCTGAATGGGACCATATAAATGTTTTTGCGTACTATAAGTTCACCGATGTTTTTCAGGCTTGCGCCGAGTGCATCGTTTGTGGCGGGCGCCAGCACAAGCGGTTTGTTGTTTCGCAGATGAGCTTTGCAGGCCATTGTAGCTACGCAGTCGTTTATACCGTTCGCAAGTTTTCCGAGCATATTGCTTGTGCAGGGCGAAACGACCATTATATCGATATCATTTTTCGGCCCTATCGGTTCCGCTGTCACAATATCGGTAATGGGCGGGCTTTTGCACATAAGCTGCAGTCTGTCGATAATACCCGCGGGCGTACAGAAACGGCATTGTATGGTTTGTACGCTTTCGCTGATTATGGGCACGACTTCGGCGCCGAGAGATGTCAGTACATCTATTTGTCCGAGTGCCGCGTTTATTGTACAGAAAGACCCGCAAAGACAATATCCTATTTTAATGCCCGACAGCATTTCATCACCCCCTCAAAACCAGTATATACAAGGTTTTTAAAAGTGTGACAAAGCCGTTCGTACTATAGCATCTTTAAGTATAACGGCAGCGGTGTAAGGTGCGGTCCTGCCCGGAAGCCCGGGGCAGTAGAGTGCTTTTATGCCGTGTTCGGATGCATAAGTGTAATCGACACCGCCCGGAGCCTGCGCTATATCTATTATAAGCGAGTCTTTGTCTGTTTTTTCAAGCATAAGCTTATCCAGTATAAGGGCGGGAACGGTGTTGAAAATAAAATCGTAATTTTTTATTATTTCGGGGAGAGTATCGAAATAGGCGGCTTTTACGGACATACCTTTTATTATTGCGTGGTCGGCGGGCTTTCGGCAGGTCATTGTGACATTTGCCCCCATACCTTTTAGCATAAGTGCAAGTGCTTTGCCGCACCTGCCGCAGCCGATAACAAGCGTTCTGCTTTCAAAAATCGTCCTGTCGCTTTCGGCTATAGCCGTTTGTATTGCGCCCTCCGCCGTGGGCACTGCATTTCTTACGGCAACATCTTCAAAAGAAAAATAGTCGTAAATTGATATATTATCGGTGAATTCGTGTATTTCCGAGGAAATGGCGCCTCCGAAAAAAATACAGCCGTGCGGAAGCTTGGAAAAGAACGTTTTTAACTCTATCTCGTTACAGTCGTTGAGAGCCAGTGTCTTTTTGCTGCGTGAAAACGGTATCGGTCCGAGTATGACGTTACTTCCCGCAAGCGCTTTGTCGATATCGGTCTCACTGTCGTCTATGGCGCGGCAGCAATATGCACTTACCTCAAAACCATCGTTTTCAAGCAGTTTTTTCAGATAATAAAATCGTTTGTCGCCGCCTACAATACAAAATTTCATATATATATCACCTCAATGCATTTTATGGGGCAAAACGTTTATTTATGCCGCAATGCTTATTATACGGCCATTTTCCGTCTTTATATCCATAGTATTGCCTTCTTTGGCGCCGAGGGAGTCGGGAGCGCAGCCGTAAAAAATATGGCAGCCTTTTATATTGAAAATAATGCCGTCGTCAAATATAGTTTCCACAACGGCATTTTTTATTATCGGGCTTTTGTCGGTCACTTCCTTTACGGCAAGGATATTTTTGTCCCGCATACAAACCTTCAGCCCGCAGCCTATATATTCCCGTGGGATATCCACGCCGTCACGACACAAAAGCCCCTCGCTTGAAAGTACATAATTATCGGAAAGATCACTGCAAAGGTTACTGTCGGCGAGTATAACTATCTCTTTATCGACGGTCTTATCGTCTATCGCATCAAAAGCCTGAAACCATATATCGCTGCTTACGGGCTTTTTCCTGTCTTCGCGGGCATACTGCAAAACAAGGTTTTTGTCGGGTGCTGCTTTTTTCAGTATAAAATCGGCCTGTTCAAGTGATAACGGATCGTTTTGCAAAAATGTGTTTTCCTGTGTGCCGCTGATAAGTCCCGCCGTAACGGCTGCGTTTATATATTTGTCGCACCAGTTGGAAATATCGCTGTCGGAAAGTGAGACAACACGCGGCAAGGCGGATATCTCTTCATCGGAATAGCGGCTTAGGGCGAGCATTTTTACTGCTTGTCCTCGCGTTATGGGTGCATTTTTGTCTATTGACTGCGGCTGAGTTGTCATATCGTTATTTGCTGTGCAGCCCGCAAGCAGAGTAACTGTCAGTAAGGATAAAAGTAATTTTTTCATATTGTACTCCTATGTAAATATATATTGTAAATTTATATAAATATATATTCATATAAGCGGGAAAATATGCAAAAAAAGAGTGTCACTTGATGCGACACCCTTGATTTTTTAATATCCAAGTATTTCCTTAAAGTTTATTATCTGATCTACCGCGCCTTCAACGCCGGATTTTGCAACGTTTATGACAAGGTCGTAACTTGTGGCGCTGTCCCATTCCTTGCCCGAATAGTAGTTGTAATAATTGCGGCGCTTTTTATCGGCCTTTGAAAGTTCTGTTTCGATATCCTTTTCCTTTGGTTCTTTGTATAATTCCTCGAAACGTTTTATCCTGAAATCCGTATCGGCCCACAGATATACGCTTAAAAGCTTGGGATGCTTTCTTAAAACATAGTTTGCGCAGCGGCCGATAACAATGCAGCTTTCATTTTCGGCAGTCTCTTTTATTATATTTGACTGGAGTGTGAAAAGCGAGTCGTTTGTTACCATATTGTTGTTGGGAAAAAGCAGTGATCCCATAGGTGAAGATCCCATAACGACGGAGTAAAGCAGGCTGTTTGATGCGACTTCGTCCGCCTGTTCAAAAATAGCCTCGTGGTAGCCGCTTTTTTTTGCGGCAAGGGTTATAAGCTGTTTATCATACATATTGATGCCAAGCTTTTGTGCAAGCATTTCGCCTACGGCATTGCCGCCGCTGCAAAATTGTCTTGCTATAGTAATTGCATAAAAATCTCCCATAATAGACACCTCGTTACAATATAATTTATATGTTGACTGAAATAATTATTCTGTATCATATAATATTATACAATAAAACTTTTCTTTTGTCCAGTAATTTTGTTTAAAATATTATGAATGTTTTATGAAAATTTTTGAAAATTTTTTGATTTATTTTAATGTATGTGAAAACAAAAGGTAATAAACCTGTAATATAATA
>CAMNCZ010000096.1 GCA_946534775.1 uncultured Eubacteriaceae bacterium | reverse complement strand
TTTTGCAACACTTTCGGTTATATACCCCGTTATCTCCCAGGATTCATAAACCTTGCCAAGCAGACTTTTGTCGATACAAAGTTTATTTAATATCTCATCCGACCAACAACGGTTTGGCACATCCAAAAGCTGCATACCGCTTGCATCGGAGACTTCTGTCGCATATTCACCCGTCAGCATAAAACGTACATAATCTTTTGGCAGCAGAATATGACGGCACTTTTCGTAAATATTCGGCTCATTGTTTTTCACCCACATAATTTTAGATGCCGTAAAGCCCGTTAGTGCGGGATTAGCCGTTATTTCGACAAGTCTGTCCGCGCCGACAAGTTCGGTTATTTGGGCGCACTCTTTTTCCGTGCGCTGATCGCACCAGATTATTGCGGGACGCAGAACCTTATTGTCCTTATCCAGCATAACAAGCCCGTGCATCTGCCCCGAAAGGCCTATTCCCTTGATATCGGCATTGTCTGCGCCCGATTTTTCAATAACCTCTTTTATAGTATCGACAACCGCAGTATACCAGTCTTCGGGGTTTTGCTCCGCCCAACCGTTATGCGGCTGATAAAGCGGATATTCACGGCTTGCCGAAGCTATCTCACATAAATTTTCATCAAATAAAACCGTTTTTGTGCCCGAAGTTCCGATATCCGCACCAATTAAATATTTCATATAATCACCCGAAAAGTATATTGTTCAACACCGTTTCAAGATATTCCTGTCTGCCGCTTTGCATAACTACTTTGTCATTTTCAAGGATATATTTTTCAAGGCTTTCAAGCGTTGCCCTGCCGTCAACTATATCCTTGCCTATACCCTCGCCATAGCTTGCATAACGCTGTTTGACAAACTCGTCTATCCTGCCGTCCTCAATCACTTCATAAGCTTTTATAAGTCCCAGCGCAAAGGTGTCCATACCGCTGATATACGCATAAACGATGTCTTCAAATGTAAATGAACCTCTGCGCACCTTTGCATCAAAATTAAGTCCGCCGTTTGTAAATCCGCCCGCGCGGATAACTTCAAGCATACAAAGTGTTGCCGAATAAACATCTGTCGGGAACTGGTCGGTATCCCAACCGAGATTCGGGTCCCCGCTGTTTGCATCAATACTGCCGAATGCTCCGTTGATGCGTGCGACTGTCAGCTCGTGTTCAAAAGTATGTCCCGCAAGAGTTGCGTGGTTTGCCTCAATGTTAAGTTTAAAATCCTTATCAAGGCCGTATTTTCTTAAAAAGCCCAAAACAGTGGCGCTGTCAAAATCATACTGATGTTTTGTGGGTTCCTTTGGCTTTGGCTCGATATAAAAATCGCCGTCAAAACCGATGCTTCTGCCATAATCAACAGCAAGATGCATAAGTCTGGCCATATTATCAAGTTCAAGCGCCATATCCGTATTTAAAAGCGTTTCATATCCCTCGCGGCCGCCCCAGAAAACATAACCCTTGCCGCCAAGTTTAACGGTAGCCTCAATAGCATTTTTTATCTGTGCAGCCGCATACGCGAAACTGTGTGCATTGCAGGAAGTGCCTGCACCGTGCATATAACGCGGTGAATTAAAGCAGTTTGCCGTACCCCACAAAAGCTTTATGCCCGTGCTGTCCATTTTGGTTTTGATGTAATCGACCATTTCCCAAAAGTTCTTCTTGGTTTCGGCAAAAGTTTCTCCCTCGGGCGCAATATCCGCATCGTGGAAACAAAAATACTCAATGCCGAGTTTGCTCATAAATTCAAAACCCGCATCAACTTTAGCCCTTGCAATATCCATTGGGTCGGTAAGACCGCCGTAAGTACGATCCATTGTTGTTGTACCGAAGGGGTCCGCACCGCCTGCGCAAAGCGTATGCCACCAGCTCATAGCAAATTTAAGATGCTCCTTCATCGGCTTGCCGTCAATGATTTTTTCGGCATCGTAGTACTTAAAAGCAAACGGATTTTTTGAGTTACTGCCTTCATATTTAACTTTATCTATCATAGGAAAATACTCTTTCATGGTATATACCTCTCTTTCATTTAAATTTATTTGGCTTTATTTTTTTCCGCAACACTCTGTGCCCCCGTATAATTGACCTCTGAGAATTTTGCGGTATTGAGATTGTCGAGTTTGTTATGAACTTTGTTACCGTCAACTGCTATGCCAATATAGACTTTTTCGCCCATTTTGACTGAACGTTTTGCAAGTTCTTCCCAGTTTTCACCATCTTTTGATGTGTAGGAAATAAATGTATCGCCCTCGCGTTTCAGCTTTACATAATAGCCTAAAAATTCTCCCTTATCTTTAAACGGAATATCATTTTTAAGTGCGACCCCCGCGGCTTTGGCCTTGTCAAGGCTGTCAAGGTTCTCGGCTATTGCATCGAATACACCGCCCGTTTCATATCGGCCAACCATATAAATGCCGAAAGCATTACGGTAATATGTGGCTGATTTGCCCGTTTCGGGGTCAGTTTCTTTCCATTCGTAAGGCTTGGTATGTGAAAGACCTACCGCAACGGCTTTTGAATCGGCCCTTAAACCGTCTCGTATCATAAGCCCCGAAAAAGCGTGATTATCTACTGCCGTAACGGAGTTTATCTTAGCACTTATCTCACCGTCGCCTATAAGCGTTTTGTACATATAATAGCAACTGTCGGCCTTATCGCCTATTTTGCCGCTGCCTTTTACTGTAAATACGCCGCCTGTCTGCGATGCATTTCCGCTTACACCGGGTTTTCCGATATTACTCGAGTTCCAGTCTGTCAAATTATAGGTGTTGATGTGTACTGCACTTGCATCGGATTGTGTCTGTAAGCCGTTTTTGTCATAAGCCTTTGCGCTGATATAATATGTGCCGTCGGAAAGGTCTTTCAATTCCGCTTCAAACGGCGCTTTATCTGCAACCGCAAATACACTGCTGCCGTTATAAAATTCAACTTTCTCAACTTCTTCGCTTACTTCGGCGCTTACCTTTACCGTATCGCCTAAAGTATATATTGAATTATTGAGAGGCTCTGCAAGCTTGATCGACGGACTTGCAGGCGCATATTCGGGATCGACAAGTGAATTTAAATATACCTCGATATTTGCATAACCGCTCTTATCCTGACAAAGCTGCGCACTGTCCTTCGGATTTGTCGGGTCCAAACCGTGAGTCAGTTCCCAAGCATCCTCGATACCGTCAAGGTCTTTGTCGAAATCGGCGGGACGATGTATTTCCTCGGTAAAAGGCAGGCCGCCTACCTGCTCGTCAAGGTTTGCAAAACTGCCCGTATCATTTTTGACCTGCGCAATAATTCTTGCATCAAGCGCATCACGTTTCGGATATACCGCGCCCGCTCTTGCAAGCACTTTCTTATATGCATCCTGAGGTGTATCCGTCTTGACGTGACTTATCGCATCCATTTCAAACGGTTTATCTGCTATTTTTGTAAATTCCTTTGCTTCTTCGCTTATGTAAATACCCTTGCTGTTATCGGCGCTGACTTCCTCGTTGCCCTCAAGCACGTTGCCGAAAACATAAAATTGTCCCGGCTTGTTCTTTTCGCCGCAGTCTATAACCCTGTCACGCACTTCGTCACGGGTACCGGGCCCGGGCTTTTCGTAATTATATACAAAGTTTGTATTTGCACGTCCGCCGCCGTAGCAGGTATTGAAGCCCCAGTTGTATATAACGTTGTTCCTTATGTCGAAATTTGCGATATGGTCGTTATCGTCTGCCTCGGGTGTTCCGCCCCCTATACGCGGGTTGCGCGAGGTATGGTTTGCAATAAGGTTATGATGATAGGTCGTATTTACACCGCCCCAGATAGCGCCGTAGCCGTGACGGCCCTTTGTATGGCCCGACATAGCAAGGCTTTCCGAAATTATCGACCATTGCACCGTCATATTTTCGGCACGGTACAGTGACATAGTTTCATCGGTTGACCACGATGTCGAAACGTGATCGACTATCATATTTTTCATACCTCTGCCCCAGAGAGCATCCATAGAGTCGCCTTTATGCACATTTTTTGCGCCGGGACGAAAACGCATATATCTTAAAATTATATTTTCCGCAATGCTGATATTTGTTTCGTCGCCGTAAAGCGTGATGCCGTTGCCCGGTGCACTCTGTCCCGCAATGGTTATATTTTTACCGTGTATGCGCATAGGCCCTTTTAAATCTATAACACCCGAAACATTAAACACCACTATTCTGTTGTCTTTACTGACTGCGTCACGGAAAGAGCCTTCTATCGGCATATCCTTTTCGGGATCGTAGTCCTCCAGTGTCGTTACCACATAAACCTCGCCGCCGCGGCCGCCCGAGGCGAACATACCGCCGCCTTCCGCACCCGGAAACGCAGGGATCCTTGTCTGTGCATTAACGGCATTTATGCTGCCCATAATCAGCATTGCCGCAAGTATTGTTGAAATAATACGTTTTTTCATAGTTTTGCACCCCTTTTCATTTATTTATAAATAAAATCTTTTACAACCGCATAACCGCCGTTTCCGTCGCCTTCGTGAACGCAGAAAACGCCGTGTTTAACTCCTACCCATCTTCCGGCTTCGGCAATAAATGTACAGACATTTTCAAAATTTATGCCGTCAGGCGAATATTGCAGGCTCGTTTCCCACAAAGGTTCGTTTTCATTTCCCTTGCCGCAAGGTTTTACTGTATTTCTGAAATATATTTTTTTATCGCTGTATTCGCAAATACACGTTGTTTCTTCCGTTGCTGTCGCATCTTCTTTAATAAAAACCTGTTTGCCGCGTTTAAGTTTAACAACAAATTTTTCACCGTTCTTTTCGGCATAAACAGCTGCAAATTCTACACCTAAATGTACCATACCCGCCATATCGCCGTCTTTTAAATTATCCAGTTCCATTTGGGTATCGGCAACAAATTCGGGGAAAGCCCACTTTTGCAAAAGAAGATTTCCTACATCGCAGATACATCTTTCCTTTTCCTTGTTTAGTGCAAAAAGTTTTATGCCGTTTCCCGTCATTTCATACCAGTCAAAGGCGTGGTTTGCGTTCCACTGCCATTGCAGTTTCAGCTTGTACGAGTCAAATTCATCACTTGTCGGGATATAGCTTATAGGATATTTTGCGCCGACATTTGGCTTTTTATAAACGCTCACGGGTGTACCGTATTCTCCGTGCGGCTCGCCTATCACGGGCCAGTCATTTTCCCATTTCATAGGCTGAAGATGAACGATCCTGCCCGCTGCATACACATCCTGAAAATGCAAAAACCAGTCTTCGCCCGTTACGGTATCTACCCAGGCACCCTGGTGCGGGCCGTTTATTTCGGTATCACCCTGTATCATAACATTTCTGTATTCGTAAGGTCCCCAGATGTTTTTGCTGCGCAGAACGACCTGCCAGCCTGTTTTCACCCCGCCTGCGGGTGCAAAGATATAATAATAACCGTTACGCTTATAAAGCTTGGGGCCTTCGATAGTGACCTGATCATTGACATTGCCGTCAAATATATCTTTGCCCATATCGATTATCTTTGTACAATCGGGACTTAATTCGGTCATTCTTAAAATGCTTTTAAAACCTATACGGCTTCTTGCGTAAGCCGAAACCATATAGCATCTTCCGTCATCATCCCAAAACGGACAGGGGTCTATCCAGCCCGCGCCTTTAAATATTTGTATCGGCTCCGGCC
>CAMNCZ010000095.1 GCA_946534775.1 uncultured Eubacteriaceae bacterium | reverse complement strand
TTTATTTCTGTTGCACTATCCTTAGAGTCGCCTCCACCGGACGTTATCCGGCACCTTTGCTCTGTGCAGCCCGGACTTTCCTCATACATAAGTACGCGAACATCTGCCTGACTCAAAATTGATTTATAGTAAACGACATTTAAAAATGTCCTTTACTATAACCCTGCGGGGCATGCACACGACTGCGTACAAGGAATAAAGCCGCTTTGCGGCTCGCAGTCGGCGCAAGTAAACGCCCAAAGTCCAAAGACTTTTGTCGTTTACTATAAGATCATCTCTAAAAATTCATTTTTTGCATAACTCGATGAATTTTTAGATGCGCCCTTAATTTTCTTCCGTCATTTCTTCCGCCTTTTGTTTGGCTTCGGCCTTGACGGCAACAATGCGTTTATCCTCTATCTTTTCTACGGTAAAGATATAACCGCCGTAATCTATCACAATATTTTCGTATTCTTCGGGAATATGGCCCATCTGACCGATAATAAAGCCGCCGAGTGTGTCGTATTCGTCAACGGGAAATTCTATTTCCAGTTCCTCCGCCACATCTTCAAGCGGGGTCTTGCCCTCTATAAGGATAGAATCATCTTCCTGTATCTCTATCTCGGGTTGTTCCTCTTCATCATATTCATCCTGGATATTGCCCATTATTTCCTCGATAAGGTCCTCCATAGTTACAATACCCGCCGTACCTCCGTATTCGTCAACAACAACTGCAAGATGAAACTTGTTTTTCTGCATTTCCGCAAAAAGTTCATCTGTTTTTTTGTTAAAAGGTACATATTCGGGCTCGCGCAAAAGTGAACGTAAGTCAAAGTTTTCATTGCCGTGCACAAGAAGCGTTGTCATAAGGTCCTTTGTGTTTAAAATACCAATTATATTGTCGATATTTTCCTCATATACGGGCAGACGCGAATATTTTTCGGAAGTGATCGTCGATATTATCTCATCAAGCCCCGTATTTATCTCTATACCCGTTATATCCTTACGATGGGTCGCGATTTCACCGACAATTTTATCATCAAAATCGAAAATATTATTTATCATTTCCTTTTCGATCTTGTCAATGCCGCCGCTTTCACCGCCTGCATCCACCATCATAAGTATCTCGCCTTCGCTTACCTCCTCGTTATCGGCACCCTTATCGCCGAACAGCCTGTCAATTATGATATATGATACATCGACTATCCATACAACGGGGAAAAGCAGTATGTGAAAAAAATTAAGTCCCCAAAGAGTTTTTAACACCAGTTTGTCGGGAAACCTGTCCGCAAGAAACTTAGGCAAAACTATACTCACAAATGTATATAAATAAATATAAACAAGCAAAAATACTATCGGCGCCGCCTTATCCCAGGCGGTATAATCGATCGCGCCCCAAAAAGCATATATTATCTTATCCACAGCGGTATATGCAAGCATAATACCGGTAAGTATACCCGTTACACCCGTTACAACGCCCGCCGTATTGGTATAGCTTTCTATTTTATCAAGAGCTGCGGTAAGTTTTTCTTCCGTTGTTTTATCGGTTTCCGATATATATTTTGCTTTTTTAAGATCAAGCACACGCAGCGCAGTTGAAATTGCGGTTGCCCAACCTTTTATAAACATTAGTACAAACAATACTATTATTTGCTGAATTAAAATATTAATAACCTCCAAAAATCAGCGGCCGAATTTATTTTCAAAATCAAGGTACGGGAAAGGATAAGACATAGCTGCCTGTTTATCCCGTGCAAGCTGCAATTTCAGCTCTTCCATATCTGAAAATTTCTGTTCGGTCCTTATCCAGTCATAGAAGCCTACAAGAACATCTTTGCCGTAAATATCCCTGTCAAAATCTATAATATTGGTCTCTACGGTGCGCTTGTCACTGTCGAATGTGGGATTGTTGCCTACATTGGTTATACCCCTGTAAACTATGCCGTCCACATTGACCAAAGACACATAAACACCGTCTGCGGGCAAAAGCTTTTCATCATTCGGCATAAGATTTATCGTGGGAAAATCCATTTTTCTGCCGCGCTTTTCGCCCTCTATGACCTTACTTATAATAAAATACGGTTTTTTAAGCATAGGAATTACATCGCTCAATCTTCCGCAATCTATAAGGCCGCGTATTCTTGTGCTGCTTACACGCATATAACCGTAACCCACCGAAGGAATTGCAATAACTTCTATACCTCTTTGTTCGCCGAGTTTTTTCAGCGTTTCGTAATTTCCCGCCCTGCCTTTGCCAAAGTTATAGTTTTCACCTACAACCAACATTTTGCAGTTTACCTTTTTAACTATATAATCCACAAACTCTTCGGGCGAAAGCGCGGAAAACTCGGGAGTAAACGGATGCTGAACAAGATAATCTATACCAAGCTGACCGATAACAAACGCTTTTTCTCTGGGGTCAAGCATTGTCCTGAACAGCCCCTTTTGCCCAAAAAACGCAACGGGATGCGGATAGAACGAAAAAACCACCGTTTTAAGCCCCCTGTTGTTGTTTTTTATGGTCTCAATAAGTTTTTGATGGCCAAGATGTATACCGTCAAAATTTCCCAGTGTTACCGCCGTAGGTTCCTTTATCTCAAAATCATCTGTATTGTAAATTATCAAAATATCACCTCTTTGTGTGATTTATTTTTAACATAACATTATATCGGGATATGCAAAACCATCTTTAACTTTGTACAATCCCGCAATTTTACCGTCTTTGTCATACAACAGCACTTTATCGCCATTTTCGATCTGCGCCTTGTTAAACATAAAACCGACATTTATTTTATTGCCGTTATACAAATAGTTATTTGCTTTTGGCGCAACTTTTGACTTTTTGCACTCGCCTATAACATCTTCTATAGGTATCAGTACTTCATCTGTTTTGCCTTGTGCCATAAGTTCGCGGAAACGGTCGATTTTAATACTGTTTTTAAGATAGAACTGCCCGCTTCTTGTTCTTAAAAGCGCCGACATAATTGCACCGCAGCCAAGCTTTTCACCTATATCTTTACAAAGCGTGCGAATATATGTACCCTTTGAACAATCTACAGTAAAACTTACTTTATTTTCATTAATATAAGAAAAATCAATGTCGGTCACAGAAAATACGGTTATAAGTCTCGGCTTGCGTTCCACTTCAATACCGTTTCTTGCCAGGTCATAAAGTTTTTTGCCTCCGTGCTTTACGGCAGAATACATAGGCGGTATCTGTTCAATATCTCCAACAAAGGAAAGAATTGCAGCCTCTATTTCTTCTTTTCCGCATAAAACGGGGCTTTGCGAAAGAACCTCACCTGTATGGTCCTCGGTATCGGTAGTTATGCCAAGTGTCATTTCCGCACGATACTGCTTTACATCCGCAGCTATAACATCGCAAAGTTTTGTCGCCTTACCGATACATACGGGCAATACGCCCTCGGCCTGCGGGTCAAGCGTTCCTGTATGACCTGTCTTTGCGCGATTAAATGCACGGCGCACAATATTTACAACATCGTGCGAACTAAAGCCTTTTTCCTTATAAATATTAACTACACCCGATATATTTTCATCCATTGTTTTTTCCTTCGATTATTTTTTTAACTATCATATCGGCCACCGCATCCGCACTGCCTTCGCAGGTAACGCCTGCCGCAAGTTTATGACCGCCTCCGCCGAGAGCAACTATTATATCCGCTATCGGAAATTGTTTCGATCTTACGCTTGCTTTGGCCGTATTTTCGCTGCGCTGGGTCACAAGTACCGCGCAGTCACTTACATCAAGGTTAAGCAGAAAATCCACAATTCCGTCAAGGTCTTCCGAAGTGCATCCGCAGCCCTCGATTTCCTTTGTTGTAAGTGATGTATAGCTGACACCGTCTTTATGTTTCATATTGTTCAAGGCAGCACCAAAAAGCTTTGCCTGCGGCAGAGTGTGTTCAAACAACACCCTTGAATGTATTGTTGAAGTATCAACACCGCCCTCAACAAGTGCTCCCGCTATCTCGTGTGTACGCCTGCCCGTGCAGTTATGTCTGAAACCGCCCGTGTCAAATACGATGCCCGCATAAATATCGGCAGCTATTTCTATATCTTTTTCGGCATCAAATCCGTTTTCTTTTAAAAGTTCATAAACTATCTCGCTTGCGGATGATGCCTTTGCATTTATAATATCAATATCCGCAAAGCCCGTATTGGTAGCGTGATGGTCTATACAATATGTCATTTTTGAACGATCGAATATCTCGCCCGCCTTACCAAGCCGTTTTTTGTCACCACAGTCCACAGCAAAGAAAATATCGGGTGCTATATCGTCATAATCGCCGTTATACCATAATTGTGTACCATAGAAAAATTTAAACCTTTCGGGGATATTTTCAAGCAGAACACAGGGTTTCTTGCCCAGGCGCACAAAGTAAAGCGCAAGCGCAAGCACCGAACCAACGGCATCGCCGTCGGGATTAATATGTCCCGCAATATAAATTTTCTCGGCATTTTCTATATCTTTTAAAATGTTATTCCTGTAATCCATTTTCGTCATCCGCCTTTTCTTCGTCACTTTTAACAACGGATTTTATAAGACTGTCCATCTTAAAACTGTATTCAAGGCTGTCATCAAGTATAAATTTAATTTCGGGTGTTACGCGGAGATTTATTCTCTGCGCAACAAGACTTCTTACATAACCCGAGGCATTTTTCAAAACGCCTATAACTTCTTCTTTTTTTGAATCATCGCCAAGAACACTTATATAAACCTTGCAGTATTTAAGGTCGGCTGTTGTATCTACCTTTAATACACTGGTTATCACCCCTATTCTGGGGTCTTTCAAATCGCCGCGTATAATGCCGGATATTTCTTTTTGTATCTCGTCATTTATTCGTATCATTCTGTTAGAGCCTTTTTTCATCAGCGTTTAATTTCCTCCATAACATAAGCTTCAACAACATCGCCTTCTTTTATGTCGTTGAATTTATTAAACAGCATACCGCACTCGTAACCCGAATTTACTTCCTTAACATCGTCTTTACCTCGTCGTAAAGATGCAAGTTCACCGTCATATACAACGATACCGTCACGAACGACTCTTGTTTTGGCATTACGCTGGAATTTACCGTCGGTAATATACGAACCGCCGATAGTACCTACACCCGATGCTTTGAACAACTGTCTGATCTCTGCGTGACCGATTATCTTTTCTTCATAAACCGGATCCAACATACCCTTCATAGCGGCTGTTATATCTTCAATAGCGTTGTAAATAACACGATAAAGTCTGATATCTACCTTCTGATCGTCCGCAACGGCTTTTGCAGATGCTTCGGGGCGTACATTAAAGCCTATAATAATGGCATTTGATGCACTTGCAAGCATAACATCCGATTCTGTTACCGCGCCGACACCGCCGTGTATTGTGCGTATGCGTACTTCTTCATTTGAAAGTTTTTCAAGCGATGAACGAACAGCCTCTACCGAGCCTTGTACGTCTGCTTTTATAACTATATTCAGTTCCTTTATGCTGCCGCTTTGTATCTGACTGAAAAGGTCGTCAAGACTAACTTTTTGAGGTGTTTGCTTGATCATACTTTCCCTGTCTTTTGCGATTACGCTTTCAGCGACCTGTCTTGCGTGCTTTTCACTCTGAGCAACATAGAACATATCACCTGCGTGCGGCACTTCGTTAAGGCCAAGTATCTCAACAGGCATTGA
>CAMNCZ010000094.1 GCA_946534775.1 uncultured Eubacteriaceae bacterium | reverse complement strand
CTTGCCGTCAAACTTGATAATTCACAAGTTTAGCGGTGATATTGTCGGCTTTCAGCATTTTTTTCATTGCAAATATATACAATGCCAGCTGACCCGAGTATTCTTCGTAAAGATGCGTTTCAAAATCGGGGTCGGCTTTTTTATTTTGGTTGGATTTATAATCGTAAACGGAAACGCTGTCGTCTTGGTTTACCAGCACAAGGTCGGCGGTGCCGTTCACCCAGATATTTTCACCGAGCAAAGTGCCGAGCTTGGGCGAAAGTTCCGCCGACTCTTCCTTGGTAAGGCAAAATGAAAACGGCAGTTCGGTATAGACGTGTTTTGCGGCGGAAATTTCACTTAAAAGCGCGGTATCGCTTTTAAATGCCGCCATCATACCGTCAAGGCGTTTTTTGTAATTTTTAACGTATGCGCCCATATCTTCAATGCCCTCTATAAGCGCACGGTTTACGGCAGTTTGAGTATATTTGTCAAATTGAGTCATATCCTTGCCGCCCGCAATAAAATCGTTTACCGTCAGTTCAAACGCGCGGTGCATTGCCGTACCGAAAATATCCCCGCGGATATTAGTGTTTTCCTCGGCTTCCTCGTCTGACGCACCGTCGCTGTCTATTGCCGCGGATAAGTTTCCCTCGGCCTCATAAATACTTTTATCAACACCCTCTCCCTCAACAGGCTCGGGTCTTACACGCTTTTTGTGCGTGCCCTTGACAAGGCTTGGGTTTATTTTTTCAAATATCGGCGCAAGCTGAGAAAGGTCGATATCAGCCTCCCATTTCGGCGCGGTATAGGGCTGAGGGTCGTCATAATCAACAAAGGGCGGGCGCTCGTTCAGCGGAATAAGCTCTGAAACGGGCGTGCAGCGGGTCTCTGTATAATCGCAGAACCAAGCATCATTTTTTGCAAGCTTGTCCATAAAAATAAGCGCTTCCATCGCACGGGTGGCCGCAACGTATTCAAGGCGCAGAAGTTCCTGCAATTCGGCTTTCTCGGCCTTTGATTTTATATGCGGGTAATACTCATAAACCGGGTATTTTGTCTTCTCATCAAGTTCTATTGAATGATAGTATTCATTTCCCTCTTTATGCGAAGAATTGGCAGGCTTGTCCGCACGTCTGTCGGCAATTATAACTATACTGCCTTCAAGCCCCTTTACCTGATGTATATTCATAATACGCACCGCATTTATTTTCTTTTCATCCTCTATCGGCATATCGTTGTCTATTTTTGATGCCCTGTAATCCGAAAATGCCTTTGCCAGCGTTTGTCGGCTGCCTTTTACGCTGTTTAAAACGTGCATCACCATTTTTTTGATCTGCGTCTGGGCGGAGTATACCTCACTGCCGTGCATACTTCTAAGCGGCAAAAGCAGGTCCGTGCGGTTTGCAAGATACATTGCAAGCGCCGCCGCGTCCATATCAAACGTATGATAATACAAGTCGGTAATGCGCTTTTCAGCCGTCTCCCACGCTGCGGGGTCATCGGCAAAAAATTCATCACCTACCGCCACCTGCATTGCACCCGCGCGCGCTGCCGTATCGCCGCTGTTTGCAAGATAGTTGTATAAAACCGAAAAACGGCTTATTGCGGGGTTTTCAAAACCGTCTCTTTTCATACCCACAACAACGGGGATATTTTGGTCGAGAAGCTGTTGAAGATACACATCAAGCTTGGTCGTTTTTCTTGTAACTATAAGAAAATCTCTGTATTCAACCTCTTTTTGTCCTATACAAACACCGTTTTCGTATTTGTTTATACGCTTTTTGCCGTCAACAAGTTTTCTTATAAGCGCCGCAAGGTTGGATGCATCGGTTTCGATATCCAAAACATCCTCTGTGCCGCCGTATCTGTAAACTCCGCATATCGTATCGGAATTTTCTTCTGCCGTTTTTACATAGTCCATAGCGCTGTATTCAACCGAGTTTTGGCAATCACGATACATACCGAATTTTACATCAAATTTAAGGTTGATCCAGTTTATTATTTTATTGTTGCTGCGAAAATTTGCAAGCAGGCTGACGACTTCGGCATTGTTGTAATTGGCTTTCTGCGCCTCCATCAGCTCTTTTGTGTGCAGAAAAATCTCCAGTTCGGCGCCCCTGAAACGATAGATGGACTGTTTCGGGTCGCCCACAACAAATAATGCACCGTCACGCAGTCTGCCGCTGTCATCGCACGAAAGCCGCCACAGCATCTCCTGTTGAATATGGTCGGTATCCTGAAATTCATCTATATAAATGCATTTGTATTTTTCGGCAAAATACGCCCTTGCATCCGCCGAGGCCTTTCCCTCACCGCAGATAAGGTCACGCGCCATAATAAGCATATCGTCGTTTGTGATATATTCCCTGCTTTTTTGCGCGTTGTATGCCTTTGCGGCATCAACTGCGGTCTTCATTATAATGCCGCGGCCGTAATTAAGATACTCCGTAAATTCCTTATTTTCGGATATTTTATCCAGAATATGGTCGCTGTATTCTTCGGCAAGGTCGGCACATTCATCTTTAAGTTTCCTTTTGATGGAACCCGCAACAAAATCACTCGCAATTTTGCCCTTCTTTGCGGTATCCCAAAGCAGCAGCACACGTTCAAGACCTTCTGCGCCGCATATCGCCCTTGTCTGCTTGTTACTGCGCACCAGATCATTAAATCCCGGCACATCCATACCAAAAATTCCCTCTGCCAATTTAACAAGGTCGTCAAACAACTCGTCCGCCAGATCCGCAAACACTTCTTCATAATAATCCGCACCCTTATAGTTTGAGATATCGGGGCATACTATCTTTGTTTCACGGTCCGACAAGCGGTTTGAAATGCTTATAAAAGTATCTTTTACAAGATATTTAAATCTTTTTAGGTCGGGGTTAAGTGCCTTTGAGTAGCGCTTGTTTTCGTCAAGTACTTCTTTTGCAATATTTTGGGCGTACCAACCCTCAAAAAAATCGGATTTAAGGGTTTTCTCCTCGTTGTCTTCAAGCACCCGCGCATTTATGGGGCTAAGCGCATCAAAAGCACGTTCTTTAAGCAGCTTACCGCAAAAACTGTGTATTGTGGATACCGTCATTTTGTCAATATTTTGCTGCGAATATTCAAGTTTTCGGCGCATTTCATCATCCAATACATCTTCGGCATTTTCGCCCGTTCTGCCCGTTTTAAGTGCATCGGAAATACCACGCGATATCCTGTCGTACAATTCCGCCGCCGCTTTTTTTGTAAATGTGATGACCACCAGCTCCTCGGGCTTTACCTTGCCCCATTTAAGCTGATTTACCACCCTTTTTACAACTACCGTGGTTTTGCCTGCGCCCGCGCCCGCTTCCACAAATATATTTTTATCGCACCACTCAAGCGACACAAGGTTATTCCTCGTCAATTTCTCTTCGCTGCTCATCATATTTATCACCACCCATTCTTATGCCGCATATCTCGGTAAAATTACAGTATTCGCAGGTTTCTCTCCCTTTGTCTTCTTTAATCCCGAGACCTGCGCGATAATCCTTTCTTTCAAGTACATTGTATAAAACCGTCAATTCGTCATCGCTTATATTAACGGGTTTCGGCTCTTCATCTTTGAATATCAGTTCATAAGCAAAATCCGCGTGACCCGCAAGTTCTATGGTATCTTTGGCAGTCTTTGCCTCCTTTGCAAGAGGATATATCAAATGCTGTTTGAAATATTTATGAAAACTGCCCGTTTTATAATCTATCATACGAAATTGACCGTCTTTTTCATCGATACGGTCGATAAAGCCGCGGAATTTCAGCTCGCCTTCCCAATCGCCCACGTCAAATTTATATACGGCATCTTTAAACTCTCCCTCGCACATAACGGGTCTATAGCCGCTTACCGCAAAATCTTGATGCATTTTTTTGATATATTCGGAAAGACCGTTTTTAATATCCTCTTTCTCTCTTTCAAAGACCCACTTGCACTCACAGGCGATATCTTCGCGCGCCTTTTCCGCCTCTTTGGCGAATATTTCTTCAAAAGCCGCTTCATCATACTCATTTCGGCCGCCTTCTATCATAACGCGGGTTATATACTTATCCAGCGTATCGTGGCAAATCGTGCCTTTAAGGTTTGGCGGCAGCCACCTGCCCGCATCTCTATCCACAAATTCGGGAGGATAAATGCCGATAACTTTTTCAAAAAAGTGTCTTTGCGGACAGGAGAGCAAATTTGTAAAGGCCGAGTGACTTAAATATTTGGTTTTATCCGTATTTCTCGGCACTTTCTTCGTTTCTTTCTCCTTTTGGACCGCCGGATCGTTCCAGGCACTGCCGTCATTTTTAATGTCAAAGTTCACTATATCCTTGTAGCCATCTATCTCTTTTATCTCCTCACCGCCCGAAAGTTCTATAAAGACAGGTGCGGGCGTTGCGGGCCGCGTATTTGTCGTATCGTAGATTATTGACGATATCGAGATAAACATATTTTTGTCGGCTGTCATAAGCGTTTTTTCAAAATTATTGCGCCTTATTTTGTTTACCGAATACGATACAAGGTTTTCGTCACCAAGCCAGCGCATTACCTCCGTATCGGTGATAACGGGCGACTCCGAGATCTCGCGGTTGAACTGTTTTGCGGAAAAGCCCATAAAAAAGTTATATTTTCTGTCAAGCACCTGCGGCCTGCCGAGTTTAACAGCCAGCACGCTGTTTGAAACTTCCACGTCACTTATTTTTATGCTGCGCAAAAATTCAAGCAAAACAGCCGCTTTTTCGTGTACATTCATATCTTTATCGGGGTAAAACTTCAGTATACGGCTGCTTTTTTCCACACGCTTATATGCACCCGACATATTGTCGCGATAGGAAGAAGTGTATTTTTTTACAACCGCAAAAAGGTCGGAAAACATATCCGAAAGGCTTTTTTTGATTACTGCCGAACCCTCAAGCCCGAACACCGCCGTAAGTTCTTCCAGAAAATCGGCATACACAAGACGTTTCGGCTTCATATCTCCGTGCTTTTTGCGCTGTTCCTCTTCGGAAAGGGTCATTACCTTATTATATTCAAATTTCTCCGCCTGCTCCCTTTTTCTTGCGATAAAGGCGGTATAATTTTCAAGGCCCAGTATAAGACTGCTGTCCACCGAGTCGGTAAAAAGCATGTATGAAAAAATGCCCTCGCCAAACCTTAATATCGGGCTTTTCATAACATCCGAAAGGTCCTTGTACAAAAAACCGTTTTTCGCCCATTCAAGTATATTTACCATAAAACTTACAAGATAGGTGTTTTCGGCGCTGTAACCGCTTGCAAGCGCGCAGCTTATGCCCTTGGATCCGAAAACCCCGTCGATTATATCGGTATATTCATCACTTGTGTAGTATATCGCAGCCTCACCGAGAGGTATTTTATGCTCCGCGATATAGTCCGCCGCAAAAGCGACCTCATTTTCAATGCCGTAGGCCTTGCGGAAAGAAAGCTTTGCGGGTATCTCCTTTCCGTAAAACTCCACAAAAGGCTTTTTGCCCGTAAGTTTATCGATAAATTTCTTTTCAAGTGCGGTATAATTGTCGCTTTCAAGCGCATAATATTCCGTATTTGACGGAATATCGGCCGATAAAGCGGCCTTTACAAGCGAGATATCATCGTATATATCGCCAAGAGCCTGCTCGTAATCTTGTATAAGCGTTTTAAGCTGCCCCGCCTTTTTGTCGCCGCCCGAATAATATTCCTCGGTCGGGCTGCCCGAACGTA
>CAMNCZ010000093.1 GCA_946534775.1 uncultured Eubacteriaceae bacterium | reverse complement strand
ATGCCCCGCAGGGTTATAGTAAAGGACATTTTTAAATGTCGTTTACTATAATTATTATATTTCATTAAGATACTATATCACATATTATCTGTAAAATCAACAAAAATAATTTTATTGGGTTTCAGATATTGTCATCGTTTATGCTGAAAACCTCATAACTTAGTTTCACGGATGAGGATCCATCCATCTTTATTTCGCTGTTGAAGCGGCTTTCTATTCTCTTTGCGACCTTGTCGCCTATCTCCGCCTCGACATTCATAAGTATAACTATATACTGACTGTCGGAGTAGCGCGCAAATACATCGCCGCGGCGCAGATTACTGCATACGGCGCTGTGCAGCGTGTCGAAATCTGTCTGGAGATTTTCGGTTTTCTTGTCGGAAAGCGTGAACAGGACCACCTGAACTTTCTGCTGGTTGTGCAGGGTATACTGTTCGACAAAACTTATCATTTTTGCAATACTCTGAGAACCGAGGTTAGGCGTTTCGCCGTGAGCGTTGAGTATTTTATAAAGGAAGCTGTCACCCGATTTGTCATCATCGGAAGCGGATCTTCTGCCCGTTTCGGTGTAGAAGTGGTAAGCGCCTTTCTGGTTTTGTTTTACAAAATAAAGCGCTTTGTCCGCGTTGCTGTACAGTGTTTCAAAATTGTTGCCGTCTGAATGGCTTATTGCAATACCGATAGAAACGGAGGTCTGTATACGCGGGTTCAGATCGTCTATCTTCTTTGCAAACTCATCACTTATGCGTGTACATATTTTTTCGATATCTTCCTTTGTTTTGGCGCTTACGATAAAGGCGATAAATTCGTCGCCGCCCATACGGCAGACGATGTCGTCACCGCGCACACACCCCGTAAGCACATCACTTATGGCAAGTATTACATCATCACCCGTGATATGGCCGTAGGTGTCGTTTATGGCCTTGAAGTTGTCAAGGTCTATCATAAGCAGTGCGCCGCGTGTGCCGTGTACGGAAAGATAGCTGTTGACCGACTGCGCCATAAACTGGCGGTTCCAAAGGCCTGTGAGTGCATCTTTCTGTGCCTTGTTTTTCATTTCTTCGGTGTATTCGTTTAAAACTCGTTCCAATATGGCATTGCTGAAATCCACAACGTCCATATCATCGTCTGTTATTTCATTTATTTTGCTTGCCACAAATCCCGAATTTATCATATCTACAGCCACATCGACTATTATCGGGTCAAAACGGCCGCCGCGCTCGTTTTTAAGTTTTTCCACAAGCTCTTCGTCTGTGCAGACACTGCCGTTTTCGCGCGGTGTACGAGAAAGGTCGATATAGTCGGCAACAGCGATTATACGCGCTTCTATCGGTATGTTCGGGCCGCTTGGCTCGGTATCGGAATCATAGCGGATATGGTGATACCTTACGCCGTCGGCAAGGTTTTTTATAAGCGTGAAATCCTGCAAAAGCTCGCCGCCTATCTCCGCGTGTGTGTCAAGTATCGCCTGTTCCTCGGGTGTGAGGGGAGAGGCTTTGCTTAAAAGGTTTTCGGAAATGCCTATTTTGCCGATGTCGTGCAAAAGGGCTATGTAATACAGCCCCGTGGCATCGTGTTCGTTCCATTTAAGGGCCTCGGCGATCTTGCTTGCGTAGGCCGCAACACGCTGTGAGTGACCAAGTGTGAAAACGCTTTTGTTATCTACAATTTTGGAAAGCGTTTTAAAAACGTGAATGGTCATTTTCTCGAGCTGTTCGGTCTTGACCTTCACCTGCGCTTCCAGATTTTTTTTGAGTGTCTCAAATTCAAGTATTTTTTCTATACGATAAAGCATCGCATCGCCGTCAAACGGCTTTGTGATATAATCCACGGCACCAAGCTTAAAACCAAGGCTTTCGCTTTCTATGGCAAGATCACCCGTAAGAAAAATAACGGGGATACTGCTTTTTCCCTTCATAGATTTTATTTTGCGTATAGTTTCAAAACCGTCCATACCCGGCATTATAACATCAAGCAGTATAAGGTCGGGGTCGTGTCCGTTAAGATATTCGATACCTTTTTCACCGCTGTTTGCCATAGCCAGTTCATAGTGGCTTTTGAGTACGTCGCCCGCGCTTTTAAGCGTTGTGGCGGAATCATCTATAATCAATATAAGTTTTCTTTTTGACATAAACTCTCACCTGTATATCTATATAAATAAACAATTATACACAATAATTTTACAATAAATCTTTCCGAATTTCAATACAAAATTAAATTTTTTTAATTAATTTTAAACGGTTTGGTAGTTGTTTATAAAATTTTGCCTACAATCGAACAAAAATACGATTAATTTTGATAAAAATATATAAAATTTAAAAAAAGTCTTTACTTTTTGACGTTTTGTGGTAAAATAATATAAGAACTAATTTTCGGTATGAATATTGCGAAAATGATATACAGTATGATCCGGAGGAATTATAATGGAAAATCTGACACCAAAACAGCAGCAAATATATGATTTTATAAAAAACGAGATACGCACGCGCGGCATTACGCCCAGTATACGCGAAATAGGCAATGCGGCGGGGCTTTCCTCGACTTCAAGCGTACACGCACAGCTTGAAACGCTGGAACGTAAAGGCTACATCCAGCGCTCAAAGTCGAAAAACCGCTGTATAGAGATACTTGAGGACAATTTTTACAACGACAGGGAAACTATGGATATTGAGTATTCAAATGTGCCCATAATCGGTACCGTAACGGCAGGCCTTCCGATCCTTGCGGAGGAAAATCTGGAGGGATATTTCCCCGTTCCCGTTGGTTATCTTAAAAATAACGATACATTTATGCTCAGGGTCAGGGGCAACAGTATGATAAACTGCGGCATTTTAAACAACGATCTGGTACTTGTAAATCAGCAGAACAAAGCCGAAAACGGCGATATCGTTATCGCTTTGCTCGATGATTCGGCAACGTGCAAACGCTTTTTCCGCGAAAAGGACTATGTACGTTTACAGCCCGAAAACGACGATTATGAGCCGATAATCGTAAGGGATATAAAAATACTCGGAAAAGTGATAGGCCTGTTCAGATCGTTTTGAGCCAAATATGATTTATAACGGATGATTTATAACGGATGATTTATAATGGATGATTATTTAAAATTTCTTGTAAAAAAATCGGATATAGATAATAACGAATATTTTGCCTACCGCCAAAAAGAGGAACGTGAGATGCTTTACAGAAGAAAGCCCGAAAAGCGGGGAGAGGAGTCCTACAATAAAATAGAGGAACCGACTGCGGCGGATTATGTGGTGCTGGATTTTGAAACAACGGGGCTTGACGCAAATCTCAACCGCATAATAGAGATAGGTGCGGTCAAGGCAAAAAACGGTGTTGTAACGGATAAATTCACCACACTTATAGACCCGGAACAGCATATTCCTTCCTATATAAGTACAAAGGTACATATAACCAATATTATGGTAACGGGCAAGCCGAAGATAGAAGAGGTGCTGCCGAAGTTTATGGCATTTACGGAGGGATTGCCGATAGTTGCGCATAACGCGCCGTTTGATATGTCGTTTTTGCTGGCAAGTGCACGCAGGGCGGGCATAGAGGTGAACAACAGTGTTATCGATACGCTGATACTCAGCCGCAGATACAATAAAGAGTGCGACCGCCATAATCTCGGCTATTTGACGGGATTTTTCGGCATAGAACTGAAAAATGCTCACCGCGCGTATTTCGATGCGGCGGCGACACAGCAGCTATATGAAATAATAAGAAAAAAATACAACGACCAAAAAGATAAATAAAATCACAATATATCGCTTTTGTAAACGTATTGTAAAAAAACGCTATTGATTTTTTATATTTTTTCTGATATCATAAGGTTAGGAGAAATATAGGTTTTCAATGTATTTATGCATTGGTGGTGATATTATGATAAGAAATTATCTTGGTATGGATTTTTGCTACTTTTTGAATTGCTTTTTTATATACAGTTTTTTGGGCTATGTTTTTGAATGTATAGTGCTTAGCTTTCAGACGCACACGCCCGTTACAAACCGAGGTTTTGTACGTTCGCCGTTTTGCACCATATACGGTGTTGGGGCGTTTGGCGCGCTGTATCTGCTTGCACCGCTTGCGCACAGCTATTTGCAGCTGTTTGTGATAGGCGCTGTTGCGGCGACCTTGCTTGAGGCAGTCACGGCAAAGATAATGACAAAACTTTTCGGCTATTTCTGGTGGGATTACAAAAACAGACCGTTCAATTACAGGGGTGTTATCTGCCTTGAAAGTACTTTATGCTGGGGTGCTCTTACCGTATGTCTGGTTGTGCTGCTGCACCCGTTTATAGAGAGTATAGTTGATGTGTATTATGACAGGTTCGGTAAAATTATCGCTATTGTTATGCTTATAATATACTGCGTGGATTTCAGCACAAGCTTTTACAGGGCATTAGGCGACAAATACAGATATATAAGCGACTGCACATCGGAAGAAGATGAAGAACAGCTTTATGAAAGCCTGAATTAAAAAAATCAAATCATATCACTGCATCATTGGCCCTTCGTGCTTTCGGAGGGCCTTTTTATGCCCGTACAGCGGGGAAAAATATCAATATTACATCAATATTTCAAAAATATTTCAAATATATCAAAAAACATTTGCTTTTAGAAAGATTTTATAGTACAATGTAAATAGGCATATTAAACTATTATTATAAGTGATAGTAAAACCGTCATTATAGGTAATAGTCAAAATATTATTTTACGGAGGTAAAAAAATGGAAAAACTTAACAGAGCATTACTTACAAACGGCTTTAAATTCAATGACGATTTAAAGATCGGCACCAAGAAAAAACTTGGTGAAAAAGTCATTCAGTTTGGCGAGGGTAACTTCCTGCGTGCTTTCGTTGACTATATGTTCGATGAAATAAACGAGCAGGGTCTTTTTGAGGGCGGCATCACACTTATACAGCCCATCCCCGGCGGCGACTTTTTAAGAAACGTACTTAACGAACAGGAAGGTCTTTATACACTTATCGCACGCGGCCGCGAAGACGGCAAGAAAGTTGCGGCAAAGAGACTTATCACCTGCGTAAACAGATGTATCAATCCTTATGTTGACCTGGATGTTTACAATGCTTGTGCAAAGAACCCCGAACTTCGTTTTGTTGTTTCCAACACTACGGAAGCGGGCATTACCTGGAAAGACGAAGATTTTGTAGAGGACAAGCCTCAGGATTCTTTCCCCGCAAAGGTTGCCAATTTCTTATATGTAAGATTTAAGGAATTCGGCGGCGACAAGAGCAAGGGTCTTGTATTCATCCCCTGCGAACTTATCGACGACAACGGCAAGATGCTCAAGAAATACGTTCTTCAGCACGCTGAAAAGTGGGGTCTCGGTGCTGATTTCATCGCTTGGATCGAAGATGCATGCGTATTTACAAGCACACTTGTTGACCGTATCGTTACGGGTTATCCCAGAAACGAAGCTAAGGAACTTTGCGAAGAATTCGGCTACGAAGACAATGCTATCGACACATCCGAGATCTTCCATACATGGGTTATCGAAGGTCCTGCCGAACTTGAAAACGAACTTCCTTTCCCCAAGGCAGGCTTAAAGGTTATCTACACACCCGATGTTAAACCTTACAAGAAGAGAAAAGTTCGTATCCTTAACGGCGCTCATACATGTTCTGTTTTAGGTGCTTATCTTGCAGGCTACGATATCGTTCGCGACGTTATGAACGACGATGTATTCTACAGCTATCTT
>CAMNCZ010000092.1 GCA_946534775.1 uncultured Eubacteriaceae bacterium | reverse complement strand
ATGCAGAAGATCAACGAAGAAAAGGCAGCTATCCTTTACAACTACCTTGACGAGAGCAAGTTATTCCGCGGCACTGTAGTTGCAAAAGACCGTTCTCTTATGAACGTACCTTTCGTAACCGACGATGACGACCTTAACGCAAAGTTCATCAAAGAAGCTACAGCAGCAGGCTTTGTAAACCTTAAAGGTCACAGGACCGTAGGCGGTATGCGTGCAAGCATCTACAACGCTATGCCCACCGAAGGTGTAAAGGCGCTTGTTGAATTTATGAAGAAGTTTGAAACAGACAATAAATAATACGGAGGCTATCTGTAATGTATAATATTTTAACACTGAATAAAATCTCAAATGTAGGTCTTTCTCAGCTTACATCCGATTACGCTGTAAGCGACGACTGCAAAAACCCCGACGGTATACTTTTAAGAAGCTTTAAAATGCACGATATGGAACTGCCCGATTCTTTAAAGGCAGTAGCACGCTGCGGTGCGGGCGTAAACAATATCCCGCTTGACAAATGTGCCGAAAAAGGTATTGTTGTTTTCAACACACCCGGTGCAAACGCAAACGCAGTTAAGGAGCTTGTTTTGACAGGTCTTCTTATCTCTTCCAGAAAGATTGTTGACGGTTACAACTGGGCACAGAGCTTAAAGGGTACAGAGGGCGTTGCCGCAGCTGTCGAAAAAGGCAAAGCACAGTTTGTAGGCCCCGAAATTTACGGCAAGACGCTCGGTATAATCGGCCTTGGTGCTATCGGCGTGCTTGTTGCAAACGCAGCGATCGCCCTTGGTATGAAAGTTTACGGCTACGACCCCTATTTAAGTGTAAACGCTGCATGGAATCTTGACAGACACGTTGTTAAGGCCGCAAGTATGGACGAGATCTTCTCGGTAAGTGATTATATCACCGTTCACGTTCCATTAACACCCGATACAAAGGAAACTTTCAATGCGGAAAATCTTGCAAAGTGCAAAGACGGCGTAAGAATTTTGAACTTCTCACGCGGCGAACTTGCAAACAACAAGGATATGATCGCAGCGCTTGAAAGCGGCAAAGTTGCAAGATACGTTGTGGACTTCCCCAACGAGGAAACAGTAGGCGTTGACGGCATTATCACACTTCCCCACCTTGGCGCTTCAACACCCGAGGCAGAGGACAACTGCGCTGCAATGGCAGCAAAAGAGCTTATGGATTACCTTGAAAACGGTAATATCGTAAACAGTGTTAACTACCCCAATTGTTCTTCACCCCGTCTTGAGGGCAAAACAAGAATTTGTATCCTTCACAAGGATCTTCCCGCTATCATCGGTGCAGCAACAGGCGCACTCGGCGAAAAGGGTCTTAACATTTCTCACGTTACAAACAACGCAAAAGGTGATTACGCTTATACTATCATTGATACCGCACCCGTTGACGATGCAACAGTTGAAAAGATCAAAAACATCGAAAACGTTATCTCGGTACGCGTACTTGCTTAATTAAGTATTTCATTTCTATCCATAAAAAGCCGCCGTTCGGATCTGATATCATCATTCCGTCGGCGGCATTTTTTGTAACTTAAATGAAATATTATATTTATAGACAATATAAATAATTTATGTTACAATAATTTTGAGAAATGCTGCTGTATAAAAACGGTAGGCGGTAGCCCTGCTCCGAGGTACTGTGAACTTCGTTTACATATATAGGACCAACGACAGGGAGGTGAAATTTCGATGATAACTGTTGATACTTTTATAGGATTGATAGGTTTATGTATCTCCTGCTTTAGCTTGGGATATTTATTCGGAAATAATAACCACAAAAAAAAATAACCGCCATCAGTCTCCAAACTTTATGACGGTTATTTTCTAACTAAAACATAAACTCGGGCTGCCGTCTTTTCAGGCAGCATTTCTTTTATATGTTTATTATATATCTTTTTTTCAAATATGTCAACTCAAACTTTTTGCATATTCCAATATATCATCTTTATCGTATTCGATATCGGGGGTAATGCCCTTTCCGTTTATGTTGGCGCCCGACGGCGTAAAAAGCTTCATTGCCGTAAATTTAAAAGCATAGCCGTCGGCAAGGAAATATTCGTTTTGGCCTATGCCCTTGCCGTAGGAGCGAGTGCCGATAACCACCACATTATCCAGGTTTTCTTTAAGCGACATAATAAACAACTCCGATGCCGAGGCGGTCCACTCGTCCTGTAAAATTATTATTTTATTTGGCGAAAGCACGGGGTCTTTATTGTTTTTTACGGTGTGGTACTTGTGTTTGGTGGCATAGCTGTATATCACATCGCCCTTATCCAAAAACATCGATGCAAATGCCTTTGCCGTATTCACCATACCGCCCGTATTTCCGCGCAGGTCGATAATAATGCTGTCGCATTGTTTTAAGGTATCCATATCTTTTCTGACATTTTTAAGCGCCTTTGAGCTGAACAGTGTAAATGATATGACTCCCGGGCCCGTTTCCTCTTTTTCGACCTTTGTGGCATTGCCGATACTGTCCATTTCCTTTAATTCAGCCCCGAACTCGCCCATTTTATACAGCTGAAAATACTTGTCCTCGGTTTTGAGTTTGTCGCTGTAAAGGCCTATCGTCAACTCGTCAAAATTTTTCAGGGAAAACGGCTTTCCGACGTGTTCCTTTGAAAGCGATTCAAGCGTATCGGTATAAATATATTCCGTTGAGGTTTTCAGCTTAAAAACGGTATAATTGTAATTAAAGTAAAGCAGCGCCGCAAACGCGATAAAAATTGCAAGTATCTCATATTGGGAACGTTTGTACAGTCTGTTTACATATTCGATATCCTGCATTTTTTCTTCCTGTTTTTTTACGGCGTCTTTTATTTTATTTATCAGTTTTTTCATATCATACCACCGTTTACCCTTAATATCTCGCCCGTTATGTACGAGGCCTCGTCACTTGCCAGAAAATACACAGCTTTTGCGGTCTCTTCGGGCGTACCGAGTCTCTGCATCGGTATTTCTTCTGTTAAAGCGTTCATTTCCTCACTGCTGAGATGTGCGTTCATTTTTGTATCTATCACCCCGGGGGCGACTGCGTTGACCCTTATGCCGTTTGGCGCACATTCCTTGGCAAGCGCGCGCGTAAAGCTGTCCACCGCGCCTTTTGCCGCCGAATATATCACCTCGCACGAAGCGCCCGTTTCTCCCCACATAGACGAGATATTGATTATGCAGCCGCTGTGGACTTTCAGCATATCCTTGATCGCTATATGTGAACAGTTTATCACGCTGTAAAGGTCAGCGGCAAGTATCTTCTGCCACATATTTGGTGTCATTGTATTGAAAAGACCGATATAAGACACACCTGCGTTGTTCACAAGGCAGCCGATATCGCCCATATCGCTTTTTATCCGATCAAATATGCCCTTTGCCTCGTCATAGACCGACAGATCACCCTTATAGGCATTGCAGACAACACCGTATTTTTTTATTTTTTCAAGCACGGGCACGGGATCGGATGTATTATACCCTATCGCCACATTATATCCGTTTTTTGCAAATTCCAAAGCGCAGGCAGCACCGATACCGCCCGCAGCACCCGTTATAAAAACCGTCTTTTTCATTTTTGCGCTCCTTTCTAAAGATCCGACACCAAAGGCGGCGTATTTTTAGTTTCTTGATTAAGCTTTCTACTACAATAATACCCCAAATCCGTGATATATACAAGAAATATTTTCCGTCCGAAAGACGAAAACTTATTCAAAAACTGTGATCTTCATATAAATTTCGGTTTTTTTCTTTGGTGTGATGTGATATAATTATTATAGTAAACGACATTTAAAAATGTCCTTTACTATAACCCTGCGGGGCATGCACACGACTGCGTACAAGGAATAAAGCCGCTTTGCGGCTCGCAGTAAACGACGTCATCGAACGAAGTGATGACTAGTCGGCGCAAGTAAACGCCCAAAGTCCAAAGACTTTTGTCGTTTACTATAAAATGATAATTTTCAAATACCTTTCCGGGGGAGAAAAATGCAGATAAGAATAAAGAAAAGAAGAAAAAACAGAAACAGGCGCAAAAAGATAAAATTGCCGTTTATAACCGTGATTTTGCTTAGTGCGTTTATATTTATGATGTTTTCGGGTACGGGCAAAATTGATTTTTACGAATTGTATGGCATAAGTGAAGGCAGTGCGGTGATAGACGGCGTGCCTTTAAACGATGCGGCTGCTGTATTTGACGGCATAAATTACATAAGCCTCGACAGCGTAAAAACGCAGATAGACCCCGATATTTACTACAACGAGGCGGAGGGCCGCGTTATAATCACCACCAAAAACAGCGTTGTGCGCCTTGATACCGACGGTTCTTCCGATGCCGAGGGGCTTGCGCTTAATTTTTCGGTTTACGATTCGGGCGGCAGGCTTTATCTTCCCGCGGAAGTGACGGAAAAAATTTACGGCTATAATATCATAAAAGCCGAAAACGGCCTGCTTTTGCTTAACAAAGACTATGGTACGGCAAAAACCGTCAAAAAAACAAAACTTTATCAGAAAAACAAAAAAACAGCAAATTTTTATACAAGAGCAGAAAAAAACACCGATATATATGTCCTGGGCGAGCTTGGCGATATGCTGTATGCCGAGTTGGTCACGGGCGATAATGCGGGATTTGTGGGCTATATACCCAAAAATTGTGTATCGGAAATAAACGAAGCCCCGCAGCAGACACCCGAGGAAAAGCCGACACTTACAGACGGCAGGATAATACTTGCCTTTGACCAGATATCAAACGCGGCGGGCGCTGCGATAACTATGTCAGACGGCCTGCCCGAGGGCGTAAATGTTCTCTGCCCCACCTGGTTTACGTTTAAAGATGCGGGCGGCGAGATAATCAACAAGGCCAACGCCGATTATGTAAATTGGGCGCATACGCACGGCGCAGCTGTCTGGGGGCTTGTGACCGACAATTTTGACAGCAGCGTAAGCCACAATGTGCTGTCCGACGATAAAACGCGCGAATACGCCATACAGCAGCTTATTGCTTATGCC
Source organism: uncultured Eubacteriaceae bacterium (assembly GCA_946534775.1). Lineage (GTDB taxonomy): Bacteria > Bacillota > Clostridia > Lachnospirales > CAG-274 > RGIG4310. The sequence goes on along the minus strand of CAMNCZ010000092.1, from coordinate 740 downwards.
GATACATACGGCCTTGACGGCATAAATATCGATTTTGAGGCCGTTCCCAAAACCGACGGCGAATACTGGATACAGTTTTTGCGCGAGTTTGCACCCGTCTGCCGCAGTCACGGTCTGGTTTTAAGCTGCGATACGTTTGTTCCGCGGCCGTGGTCGCTTTATTACAACCGAAAAGACGCAGCCGAAGTTATCGATTATATGATAGTTATGGGCTATGACGAGCATTACCGCGGCAGCGACAGCGCAGGCAGTGTCGCAAGCCTCGATTGGTCCGAAAAAGCCCTGAAGGATACCGCCGACCTCGGTGTTCCCAAAGAAAAGATAATACTCGGCATACCGTTTTATACAAGGATATGGACGGAAAGCGGCGGAGAAATCACTTCCTCCGCTTATTCAATGGATGCAGCCGAAGAAATTTTAAACGACAATAAGGCGGCATTTTCCTTTGACGAAGTCACGGGACAGAATTATGCGGAATACACCGACTCCGAAGGACTGCACCGCTGCTGGATCGAGGACGAGCAAAGCGTAAAAAAACGTATCGAACTGGCCAACCAATACGGCGCATCAGGCATTGCCGCCTGGAAACTGCGTATGGAAAAAGACGGCATTTTCCGTATAATCAACGAAACACTCGAAAAATAGAAATGTGAATAAAACTACTGTGTGATTTTGGCAGCGGCAGAAATTATCATTTATACTTGTTGTCGCGCAGCGACAACTTCGTGGCGAAAAACAGG
>CAMNCZ010000091.1 GCA_946534775.1 uncultured Eubacteriaceae bacterium | reverse complement strand
CGTGCCGCCCGTAACATAACCCGCTATCGTACCGCAATAGCCTTTGTCATTATAGTAGGTTTTAAAATAAGAGTTTATTATGCCGAGATTTTTTACCGTACCATTCAAAAGACTCGTAAAACCGCAGTATTTTGTTGTATAATTATTGTAATATCCAATGCAGTAAAGGCCGCTGATATAATGTCCCTGTCCGTCGAATTCGCCCGAAAACGACTTATCACGTCCGATAGACAGCCAGCGTCTTAAACCGTCTGTAGTGTCTGCTTTTGCAAGACTTATCACGTCCGCATCATTTACAACTATGTCATTGACAAGTTTGCCTTTTATGGAGGAATTTTCATAAGCAAGATCCTCAAACCAGTAAAGCTGACCCGCATTGCCTATCTCGTACCATCCGTTTTTCAGTTCCGCGGGCTGATAGCTGCCATCACTGCCAAAACCGTTTACATAGGCGATCGTTGTTGTTTCCGTTGTTGTTTCCGTTGTTGTTTCCGTTGTTGTCTCCGTTGTTGTTTCCGTTGTTGTGGCTTCCGTTGTTGTTTCAAAAACGGTGTTAGGGTCGTTGCTGTAGCCTCCCGTAACTTTATAAACAAAGCCGTGACTTCTGTCAAGTGTAGGATAAGCGTCCGGGGTTTTGTTGTTGTCTATGTTCTGATACCATATCTCTTCGCCGTTTGTATTGAGCAGATATGCCGCTTCGCCTGCAGCAAATCTTTCCTTTGTGATACATTCGCCCGATGATGGGTAGGTACTTGAAACATAATAACAATTATCTGTCGTACCGTCGTTGTTTGCCGCACTTATACCTGCAACGTATCCTTCAACATCGCCCACTGCAAAACAGTTTTTCACGGTGCTGCTGTTCAGACCTACTATTCCTCCCGAATACTTATAATCACTTTTTATATATACATCCGTATAACAGTTTTCTATGCTTCCGCCATACATCATGCCCGCTATGCCGCCGACATAGCCGTTCGGGCAATTATAATAACTGTTTACAATGCCAAGATTTTCAACTTTTGCGCTTGAGCCAGCGAGCTGCATGAACAAACCGCCATAACGGTCTTTGCTGATGTAGAGGCCGCTGATAGTATGTCCCTGTCCGTCAAAATGAGCCGTAAGTATATGTGGCTCCCATACCGTAAGTGAACTTGTCTGTCCGTTTTTGACCGCCTGCACAACATCCGTATCGTTTACTGTTATATCCGCCATAAGCTTTGCCTTTGCAGATGACGAGGCAAGCTTATTGTTGTACCATAAAAGCTGGTCTTTGTTGTATATAAGATAATACGAATCGCCGTCCTGTACGGGAACGCTGCTTATAGCAGGTGACTGCTCGCAAACAGTAATAGAAAACAAATACTTGTACTTTACACTTCCCGATTGCAGCTGTGACAAACTTGCTCTGCCTTCACACAGATACAGATAGAATTTTTCCGAACCGTTTGAAGGATAAGGCGTTTTGAGTTCGGTACCGTCCTTCACTTCGCTGAATGTGGCATCCATATAATTGCCATCAAGCATATAGACATAAAGGCCTTTTGCATTAAGCTGTGAAATATTGCGCAGCACATAATTTGTGCCGTTGGCCGTCAATGCGATCTTCATACCGTCTGCACTGAAGCCCTCGCCCTTTACATATACATCTTTATCGGGCAGACTTAAAACAACGTTGCCGTTGCCGGGTCGTCTGTTACAGTTGAAGCTGACATATTCTATATGTTCGCCGTGATTTTCAGGCACAGTAAATTTTCCGTCAACGGTTTTTACAATTATTGCACCTGTACCCGCAAGACTTACACTTGTACCGCTCTTACCCGAATACATCGGATAGAAAGGCACGATATTGGAAATACCCGGCGTACCGAAGGAATATGTACCGCTGCTTTCCTGCATTACTGCCGCAATACGAAAATTTCTCAAAGCATCATTGAAATCCCAGCATGAACCGTCCGGATTTGCAAAAAGGCTGCTGTTTTTTGAATGATAATCACTCATAAGATATTCAAAAACATAAATATCCTTATCAAATCCCTCAATGCCCGACGGTATTTTTGTATCATAGAAATAACTGTAAAATTTTTGATATGCGGCCAGATCACTGCTGCTTATATTATCGGCATTAAGATACTTTCCGCCGTTCGCCTGTGCGTTGATATATCTTATAAACATACAAGGAAAACCGTATTTGATCGTATTGTCACTTCCGTAACCGTTGTTTACAAGGGGTGCGCCTTTTGCAATATTGGTATTGCCGTCAATATCTTCTATCCAGCTGTCCCTGTTTTCCATAATATTTACCGATAGACCTTCATTCAGCCATAAACCGTATATTCTGTTCTGAGAATATGCCATTGCGTGTTGTGCCTCGTGGGCAAACAGCATAAAACTGCCCCAAAAATCCGTTTGCAGATCCGAGGTCGAGGTCGGTATGTATATTACGGTATCGGTATCGCTTGGATTATAATAGCCTGACGCTGTCGAAGAACTTTTTATAAAAGCTATCGACAGTTTATCGGAACCGTCAAAATATTTTATGTATTTATCATAATTATAGGGTTTAAGGTATTGTTCATACGATATAGTGTCAAACGTATCGATTATACTGTTTACAGCCGTTTGTCTGTTTGCATCGCTGTAAGCGGCATATATATCACTGTCCATCCATACATAACAATGTTCACCAACGCCAACGCAGGTCAAATCACTCGATGATGAAGCAAACTTTGTCGTATCACCCGTTTTATATGTTTTTGTTACATTGCCCGACGGCACAATATTATCTTGACTGCCGCCGCCCGTGTATACGTTTTTCTGCGCAGCCAAAGAACTGTCCTTTATTGCGTCCGGGTTTACCGACTGTGCGGTATATACACCCAGATCGTCAAATTCTATAACACCTGTAGACTCCTTTGCATTCGGGTCAAGACTTGTGTTTGATATTACTACATAATCACCGTAAAGAACCTGACCGGCGTTCACCTGCGTTATATTTATATTTGTACTTAACATCACAGCCGACAGCATAAAAGATAATGCTTTTTTTATTTTCACGTAAATTATCTCCTTTCAAAAAATCGAAAAGTTTTTTATTTTAGTATACCATATTATTTGCGAACAAAAACTGTCAGTTTCGCAATCCCAAATTTCGAAACTAACAGTTTACTTTATATTAAAGTTATTGTATAATTATGTTATAAATATCAGAAAACACTTTTTCTATGAAAGGAGAATTTTTATGCAGTATCAGATCAAAGGACAGGTAACACCCGTAGTTGAAGTAACACTTAACAGCGGAGAAACAATGTACACTCAATCGGGCGGTATGGCATGGCAGACAGACGGTATTGAAATGTCTACAAACACAAACGGCGGTCTTATGAAAGGCCTTGGCAGAATGTTGGCGGGCGAATCACTTTTTATGGCCAATTATACAGCAAAAAAAGACGGCGCAATGATTGCTTTTAATGCGACTATGCCCGGCAGCGTTATTGCCATTGACTGTTCAAAAGGTTCTTATATAGCTCAAAAGCGTGCATTCCTTGCCGCAGAAAAAAGCGTAGATATAAAGATAGCTTTTACAAAAAAAGCAGGTGCGGGCTTCTTTGGCGGCGAAGGCTTTATTTTGCAGGAGATAAAAGGCAGCGGAACGGCTTTTCTTGAAATAGACGGCGATGCCATAGAGTACGACCTTGCTCCGGGTGAGGTGCTTAAAGTTGATACGGGAAATGTTGCCGCTTTTGAGTCTACCGTTAGTTACGATATAGAAACTATCTCGGGACTTAAAAATATTTTCCTCGGCGGCGAAGGTCTGTTTCTTACAAAACTGACAGGTCCGGGCAAGGTATACCTTCAGACAATGAGTGTTTCCGAACTTGCAGGCCTTATCAGCACTTTCATTCCAAGCAAAAACTGATAAAAACCGATAAAGGAAATTTCGTATGAAAATAAAATGTGATTACTGCGGAAATATGGTCGAGGAAAATTCTCAAAACTGTCCTCACTGCGGTGCTGCATTAAGCGGTATAAACCGTATGGCGGGAGGGACTCCTCAAACCATAGAGCAACTGCGGCAATGGTATGTTGACCATAATCTTCCGCCCGAAGATGTGACCCGCTTTTTTATAGGCAAAAATATAGGTTCCCCAAAAGCTTTCGGTATCTACCAAGACTCATCGGGCGATTTTATCGTATACAAAAACAAGGCAAACGGTGAAAGAGCCATACGCTATCAGGGCGGTGACGAGGCTTACGCCGTAAATGAACTATACCAAAGACTTAAAGCCGAGATCGCCGATCAGAAAAGCCGTAATATCAACAATAATTCAAACAACGGTAAAAAGAAAAAAAAGAAAAAAAAGGAAAATGACACGGCAGCAGGTTGTCTTGCATTTATAATTATCAACCTTATTTTCTGGATACCCGCAATTTTATTTGCGATATTCGATAAAACCCCGGCGAAAGGTTACTACAGATACGAAAATACGGATTATTATTATCAGGCTTCAAACTGGTATGAATACGACCAATATGCCAATGATTGGTATACCACCGATGATGTACCCGAAGTATTTGCCGAAGAAAGCAGTGATTACCGCATTTACGATCACGAAGGCAAAAGATTTGAAGATACAGGCTGGTATCAGGAAGATGACGACTCCGATGATTGGGACAGCGACAGCAGTTGGGATTCAAATGACAGCTGGGACAGCGGCAGTACGGATTGGGATTCGGATTGGTAAACCAAACAGCAAAACCAAAAAGGAGTAATACATATATGGAAAGCAGAAAATGTCCAAATTGTAATGCACAGCTTGAATTATCAAGATCAAAAACAACACTCGAGTGTCCTTACTGCGGTTCAAAGTTCGATATAGATGCGGAAGTCAAAGAAAAAATAGCAAAGAAAAGCAATGATTTTGACGAAAATATTTTTATAGTCGAAAGGGATTTCAGTGCCTCAAGGCAAAAAAAACAAACAGGCAGATGTATTGATACCATAATTTACTGCCTAAACGAACTCGGCACTTCCGAAAGTGTTGAAAATTATATGAGAAAAGGCCTTATAAGCGGTAGCGACACCGCAGCGGAAGGTATAAACGAAAGCCTTATAAACAATGTCAGAACACGAATCAACAACGAACTTGAAGCAGACGAACGCATTATCCTTTATAAGGATATGGGTATATTTTCAAAGGGTAAAGAATTTACCGTTATAACAGACAAGCGCTGTATGTTTTTTACAAAGAAAAAATGCACATCCGCTTATCATAAAGATATAACCACGCTGCGTCTTTCCGACGACGGCGACTGCCCTGCATGGTATATAAATGCCGACCTTGACAAGCGTATTCCCGCTATGGAGACAAGCGGTCAGCTTACCGGTGCAACAGTCGCACTCGCCTGCCTGATCAGTTTTGAACAACAGCCGGAGCGTGAAAGAATAAGGCTGATATAATATAAACTATGAGAGGGGAGAAAGCTTGCTTTCTCAACTCGATTAATTTAGAGGGGGCTGTCGCAAATAGCAAAAATTTAACGCTATTTGCGGCGGCCTTTTCAATTTGGACGTAGTTTATAAAAATTTCCCTAATTTTGAGTGCAGTTAATAAAGCGTAGTGTTTTGCTGTTTGATTTCGCAGCTGTGCTACACTTTTTATGCTATTTCTTTTTCAAATAATTCTGTTTTTAGTCGTTCACCTTTTGCTTTATTGAAATATTTTTTGATATTATGAGCAAAAGAAATCAGAAAAAAC